>JBDIAM010000456.1:0-2884 GCA_039812445.1 Piscicoccus intestinalis
GCGTCATCCAGGCTGGCGGCGAGCGCGCGCACGGTGGGATAGGTGAAGACGTCGATGACGGAGACGGTCAGGCCCCGTTCGCGCAGCCGCGCGCAGACCCCCGCGGCGGCCAGCGAGTGCCCGCCGACGTCGAAGAAGTTGACGCCCGCCTCGACCGCCTCCAGGCCGAGTTCGCCGGCCCAGGCGTCGGCGACGAGCCGCTCCAGGCGCGTGGTCGGCGGGTCGAGCAGGGTCTGCCCTCGCGCGCCCGGGCGCGGCGGGGCGGGCAGCTCGCGGCGGTCCACCTTGCCGGTCGCGGCCAGCGGCAGATGGGTCAGCGGCACGATGTACGAGGGCACCGCGTAGGGCGCGAGTCGCCGGCGCAGATGCGTGCGCAGCTGCGCGACCAGCGCGTCGTCCTCCACCGAGCCGTCCGAGACGACATAGGCGACGAGGTGTTCGGGCTGCCCGGTGGCCGGATCGTCCAGCGTCGTGACGAGGGCGGCGTCGACGCCGTCGTGGGCGGTCAGCGCCGACTCCACCGCGCCGGGCACGATGCTGTAGCCGCGCAGCTTGATCATGAACGCGATGCGTCCGGCCACCTCGAGGTGGCCGTTGGCCAGCAGCCGCCCGGAATCCCCGGTGCGGAACAGCAGCGAGCCGTCGGCGCGCAGCGGGTCGGGCACGAAGCGCTGCGCGGTCGTCTGCGCGGCGCTCAGCTCGGCGCGCGCGAGGTAGCCCCGGGCCAGGCTGTCTCCGCCGACGTAGATCTCGCCGGTGAATCCCTGTGGTACCGGGCGAAGCTCGTCGTCGAGCAGGTACACGCGCACGTTGCCCATCGGCTCCCCGAGCGGCGCGTACCGCGGCGAGAGGGTGGGGTCGACGGTCGCGAGATCGGTGGTGCACACGTCGTGGGTCTCGGAGATGCTGTAGTCGTTGAGCAGCCGGATCCAGGCGAACCGACGGGTGAACCGCTGCGCCAGCGACGTGGTGACGACCTCGCCGTTGAGGTAGACGACCCGCAGGTGCTCGAACGCGGTCTCCAGGTCGAGACCCGGGGTGCCGAGCACCTGTTCCAGCAGCGACGGGGTGAACAGCACCCGCGTGATCCGCTGCTCGTGGAGGAAGCGCACGAGGCGCGGCGGGTCGAAGATGACGTCGTCGCGCACGATGTAGGCCGGCCGCCCGCGCAGGATCGGCCGCATCACCTCCCACACGAAGAAGACGTTGCAGGCCTCGCGCTCGTCCTCGCCGTACGGCACGTGCCGGTAGCGCCAGTGGTAGGAGTTCACCGCGCCGCGGTGCGGGCACAGGATGCCCTTCGGCTCGCCGGTCGTGCCCGACGACATGACGCAGTAGGCGAGGGAGTCGGGTCCGGGACGCACGCTCTCGTCGAACGTGGGCGGGGCCGCCTCGGCGATGCGTTCGAGCCAGCCGTCGGACAGGATGATCGACCGCTCGCGCCAGCGGGCAGGCAGCGCGTCGGCGAGGTCGCCGTCGGTGAGCACGACGACGGGGTCGGCTGCGGTCAGCGTCTGCTCCAACAGCGCCTCAGGGTAGGTCGTGTCGATCGGCAGGTACGCGCCGCCGGCCTTGAGGGCCGCGAGGTAGCCGATGACGAAGTCGGCACTCGTCGGCAGGCGGATACCGACGAGCGAGTCGACCCGTACGCCGCGGCCCTGCAGGGCCCGGGCGAGCAGATCGGTGCACTCGTCGAGTTCGCGGAAGGTCAGGCTCCGGTCGCCGTCGACGACCGCGACCGCCTCCGGGGTGCGGGCGGCCTGCGCGCGGAACAGCTCGTGTAGGCAGGCGTCGCGCGGGTACTCCTCGACCGGCCCCTCGAGCAGCGACGGCGGCAGGGCCGCGATGTCGGCGGAGACGGTGGCCACGATGGTCTCGACGACCTCCCGCGTGCGGGAGGCGGTGTAGAAGTGGTCGCCGACGAACGTGCGCGTGGCGAAACCGCCGGTGGTGTGGCGCTCCCAGGCCGCGAGGTCGGCGGGCGTGGCGAGGTCGTCGTCGGTGCCGCCGAGGGCGGTCAGCGGGGCGCGCAGCGGCGGGCCGTCGGCAGCGGTGTACGTCTCGGACAGTTCGAAGTCGGCCCGCAGTGGCGGCAGGATCAGCTCGACGAGCTCGGGGTCGGCCAGCGCGTCGGCCGGCACCAGTCCGAGCCGGCGCACGACGTCGAGGAGTTCGGCGTCGGGGAGGGCGTACATGGGCGTGGTCGCGTCGGCTGGGTCGTCGGCCGCGTGGTCGGCCGGGGCGCTCGCCGCGTGGTCGGCCGGGGCGTCGGTCGGGGCGTCGGTCGGGTCGCCGGCCGGGTCGGCGGAAACCGCCGGGGCGGTGTGCGCGGAGACGAACACGCGCAGCGGCGCGGGCAGCCCGCGCTCCTGCAGGCGCCGCGCCACCTCGAACGCGACGAGCGCGCCGACGCTGTGGCCGAAGAACGCGAACGGCTTGTCGAGGTGCTCGACGAGCGCGTCGGCCAGGGCGTCGGCGAGGGTGGGCAGGTCGCTGATCGGGGGTTCGTCGAGGCGGCTGCCGCGCCCCGGCAGGTTGGCCGCGAGCAGCTCGACGTCCGCGCCACCGCCGTCGGGTACCCCGACGGGCGCGCACACACCCAGCAACTCCGGCCAACCGCGGAAGGCCTGCGGACCGCCTCCCCCGTACGGGAAGCCGATGAGACGCCAGCGGGCGTCGGGTTGGGACGTCAGGGTGACGAACCAGGGGGCGGCCGTGCGCCCTGGTGAACTCGCCGGCGGACGTGTCGGCGGACTGGATCGATGACTCGTGGTCGACATGGGAGCCTCCTCGTTGAGTGTCCGCGTTCCGAACGACACGGCACCGCAGGAGGCACCGCGGCCGGGTCACGCGGCCGGGTTCGGTCTCTGTCCTAGTCGGTTTG
>JBDIAM010000457.1:0-2876 GCA_039812445.1 Piscicoccus intestinalis
GCCAGCCGCTGCACCTGCGCCTTGCCGCTCTGCGCGTCCTCGACCATCCGCGCCATCCGCGCGAGCTGGGTGTCGGAGCCGACGCGCGTCGCGCGCACGACGAGCCGCCCGCTCGTGTTGACGGTCGCGCCCGTCACCGCCTCCCCCGGGCCGACGTCGACCGGCACCGACTCGCCGGTGAGCATCGAGGCGTCGAGGGCCGAGGTGCCGTCGACGATGACGCCGTCGGTGGCGACCTTCTCGCCGGGGCGCACGACGAACTCGTCGCCGACGGCCAGCTGCCCGATCGGCACCCGCACCTCGCGGCCGCCGCGCAACACCGCGACGTCCTTGGCGCCGAGTTCCATGAGCGCCCGCAGCGCCGCCCCGGCGGCCCGCTTGGAGCGCGCCTCGAAGTACCGCCCGAGCAGGATGAACGTCGTCACGCCCGCGGCGACCTCGAGATAGATCGAACCGGCCCCGTCGGTGCGCTGGATCGTCAGCTCGAACGGGTGGGTCATACCGGGCACGCCGGCCGTTCCCAGGAACAGCGCGTACAGCGACCACAGGAACGCCGCCGTCACCCCGACCGAGATCAGCGTGTCCATCGTCGCGCTGGCGTGCTTGAGGTTCGTCCACGCGGCCCGGTGGAACGGCCACGCGCCCCACACGACGACCGGCGCCGCGAGCGTCAGCGACAGCCACTGCCAGTACGTGAATTGCAGCGCCGGCACCATGGCCAGCACGATCGTCGGGATCGCCAGGGCCGCACTGATGATGAGGCGCTGTCGCAACGGAGCCAGTTCGTCGGCCTCCGGACGCTCGTGCGCCCGGATCTCGCCGCCCTCCTCGCCCGGCTCCGGCTCGGGTTCGGGCAGGGTCGCGCCGTAGCCGGCGGCCTCCACGGTCGCGACGAGGTCCTCGGGCGTGACGGTGGGCGCGTAGCTGACCTTGGCCTTCTCCGTCGCGTAGTTGACGGTGGCGCGCACGCCGTCGAGCTTGTTGAGCTTGCGCTCGATGCGGTTGGCGCAGGACGCGCACGTCATGCCCGTGAGGGCGAGTTCGACGCTGCGCTCGTCGGCGGCGGCCGGGTTCGCGCCGGGGTCGGACGGGCGGGTGGCGGTGGGCGTTGCCATGGCGGCTTCCTCGTGGCCGGGAGCCCTGGCGGGACCGGTCTGGCTTGAGTCTTGTAGCGGATCGGGCGGGTCAGTGGTCGCCGGTGTGAGGCTGGCCGGGCTGGCCGGGGGCGGTCGCCGGAGCCTGGTGGACCGGCTCCGGGAGATCGGGGCCGACCGCCGAGCCGAGCGCGAACGCCGCGCCGAACGCGACGAGCAGCCCGGCCCCGAAGGCGGTGAGCTGGGCGGCGGGCCTCACGCGAGCTGGTACCCCGCCTCCTGCACGGCGGCCTCGACCTGCTCGCGGGTCACGGAGTCGTCTCCGCTGACGGTGAGCGCGCCGGTCTCGAGCACGACGTTGACGTCGCTGACGCCGGGGATCTCGCTGACCTCCTCGGTGACCGACGCGACGCAGTGGCCGCAGGTCATGCCGGTGACGGTGTAGCTCTGCTCGACGCTCATGAGGGCTCCTTCTCGGGTGTCCGACCGCGAGGCGCTCCCGCGGCCACGGCATCCACTCTATACCCCCTAGGGGTATGAGATCCAGGGGGCCGGCCGATGCGCTCAGCCCATCGTCACGCGGGAGGCGGTGCACAGCCAGCCCCCGGAGGTGCGCGCGAGGTCCTGCTCGATGCGGAGCCGCCACGCCTGGCCGCTGCCGTCGTCGGTGACGCCGGTGATGACGCGCCCGACGAGGCGGGCGGCGTCGCCGTCGAGCATCACATCGACACTGCGTTCGATGACCCGGTGGTAGACGAACGTGCGCGCTCGGATGCCTCGCATCCACTCCGCCAGCGGTTGCACGACCCCCGTCATGTGCGTCAACGTCGCGTCGGGCGTGAACTGCGCGGCGAGCAGCTGGGTGTCGGCCTCGTCCATGCCCTGCAGCTGCGCGCGCCAGTTGGCGAGGATCTCCTCGCGGTCGACCTGCGACATGTATCAATCTCCTCCTACAAACGCTGGCTCATGACGGCTTCAACTCCCCGTACCAATAGGAGGCGGTGACGCCGCCGTCCATGAGCACGTCGCTGCCGGTGATGAACCCGCCGTCGGGTCCCATGAGCAGCGCACCGACGGCGCCCACCTCGTCGGGGGTGCCGGCGCGCTTGGCCGCACACCCCTCGATCATGCGCCGGTAGCCCTCGCCGCGGGGGCCGGTCAGCTCGTCGCGCGCGAGCGGGGTCATGACGATCCCGGGGCTGATCGCGTTGACGCGCGCGCCGCGCCGGCCCCAGCGCACCGCCTCCGCGCGCACCCGCAGCACGTTGCCCCGCTTGGCGAGCTGGTAGGCGGTGAGCGGGTCGGTGACGCGTTGCGGTGAGAGCCACGGCAGCGCGAGCAAGTCGTCGGCCGGGGTGGTGGCCAGCTGCTCGTCCTGCTCGGGCGTCAGCGCCGGGAGCCGGTGGCCCGACTGGGAGGCGATGACGACGCCCGACCCGCCGGGGGCGATGACCTCGCCGAACTCCTCGAGCACGACCGCGGTGCCGTAGAGGTCGACCGACAGGATCGTCCGCGGCGGCGCCTGGCTCGGCGAGACGCCCGCGGCGTGGATGACGCCCCAGACGTCGCCGAGCCGCGCGGCCTGCGCGGCGAGTTCGCGCACCGACTCGCGGGAGGCGACGTCGACGGCGGCCGTGCTCACCGCGAAGCCCGCGTCGGCCAGCACCGTGGCGGCCGCCCGCGCACTCTCCTTCCGCAGGTCGGCGAGCAGCACGTGACGCCCCGCGCTGACCCGGCGGGCGATGGCCTGCCCGATCGAACCGGCTCCGATGACGACGACGA
>JBDIAM010000458.1:0-2871 GCA_039812445.1 Piscicoccus intestinalis
GGGGCGTGCAGCCGCACCATCGTGGCCAGCGTCGTCGCCGGCACGCGGGCGGGGGTGAGCCTCGACACGACGTAGGTGGTGGCGAAGGCGATCGGCACGCTCCAGGCGGCCGGGTTCGACACGAGCACGTGCCACGGCCCCGGCGGCACGGCGTCGGCGACGGTGGCGACGACGGCCCCCAGCGAGAGCAGCCCGCCGGTGCTCATGCCGACCAGCGCGCCGGTCACCGACAACCCGCGCCACCACACGCCGAGCACGAGCAACGGGCAGAACGTCGAGGCGGCCACGGCGAACGCCAAGGTCACGGTCGTCGCCAGCCCGATCGACCCGATCGCCGGAGACAGCACGGCCGGAACCGCGGTCGCCAGCAGCGCCGCGACCCGGAAGCTGTGCACGCCGTCGATGTCGCCGGAGGTGAGCCGGTACAGCGCGGGCCGCACGAGATCCTGGTCGAGGGCTCCGGTCACGGCGACGGCCAGCCCGGAGGCGGTCGACAGGAACGCCGCGAACGCGCCCGCCGCGAGGAGCGCGAGCAACGCGTTGCCGGCCGAGCCCAGCGGCATGACCTGCGGCAGCAGCAGCATCATCGCGTCGGCGGGCACCCGTCCCTGCTCGACGTAGACCCGCCCGAGCACGGCGTAGACGGGTGCGAACAGGTAGAACGCGCCGAGCAGCGCGATGACCGCGACCGTCGTGCGGCGGGCCGCGCGGCCGTCGGGGTTGGTGTAGAAGCGCACGATGACGTGCGGCAGCCCCATCGTGCCCAGGCACAGGGCGATGAGCGTGCTGACCGTCGAGTACGCCCCGATCGCCAGGCCGCTGTCGGCCATCGGCGTCGCGAGGTCGAGGCGCGGCGGGGGTTGGCCCTGCGCCCACCACACCGCGACGAGGACGAGCGCCGGGACGGCGATCGCGCCGAGCTTGAACCAGTACTGCACGGCCTGCACGAGCGTCACCGAGCGCATCCCGCCGGCGACGACGTTGAGGGTGACGACGAAGGTGACGAGGAGCCCGCCGACCCACGTGGGGGCGCCGGTCAGGCTCCGCAGGGCCAGCCCGGCTCCGTGCAGCTGGGGGAGCAGGTAGAGCCAGCCGATGAGCACGGCCAGCAGCGCGCTGAGGCGGCGGGCGCCGAGGTCGTCGAGGCGGGCCTGGGCGAAGTCGCCGGCGGTGTAGGCGCCGGAGCGGCGCAGCGGCGCGGCCACGAGCGCGAGCAGCACGAGGTACCCGAGCGTGTAGCCGACCGGAAACCACAGGGTGTCGACGCCCCCGAGGTAGACGATGCCCGCGACGCCGAGAAACGAGGCGGCCGAGAGGTATTCGCCGCCGATCGCGGAGGCGTTGGTCCACGGGCCGACGGCGCGGCCGGCGACGTAGAAGTCGGAGGTCGTGCGCGAGAGCCGCAGCCCGTACATGCCGCCGAGCACCGTCAGCACGCACACGAGCGTGATCGGCACCGCGAGCCACGGCTCCGGGGTCATGAGCGCGCCTCCCGAGCGCGCCTCATGATCGCGACCGCCGCACGAGCTCGATGAACTCGCGTTCGACGCGCTCGGTGGCCCGCAGGTAGGCCACGGCGGCCACGACGAGCAGCGCGTAACTGGCCACCCCGAGCCACAGCCACGTCACCGGCAGCGGTCCGATCCGGGTGCTGTGCACGGCGGGCACCGCGAGGAACGCGGCGAGCGTCGCGGCGAGCAGGAGCGTGATGCCGCCGAGCAGCCGGACGGCCAGGCGGCGCTGGGCCGCCACGAGGGCGTCGATGTAGATCTCGCCCAGGGCGGTCTGCTCGTCGATCTCCTGCGACAGGAGCCGGCTCGGCGGGCGCCGCGCGGCCTGCCGGCGGGGGGAGGTGACGCGCACCCGCCTGGGCGTCTGGCCGCGCCCTGGCAGCCCGGACAGGCTCATCGGCGCACTCTCATCGGCGCACTCCGGACCCGCTACTCGGGGCGCCGGCGGCCCGGCAGCCGCAGCAGCCGGTCGCGCAGCTCACGGGTGTGCCGGCGGCTGACCTGCAGCTCGATGTCGCCGAGCCGCACCACGCACCGGCCGCGTTCGATCCGCACCTGGTCGACGGCCGGCAGGCTCACCAGCGTGGACCGGTGGATACGCGCGAATCCGGCCGGGCCCCACCGCTCCTCGAGGTTCGTCAGCGACATCCGCACGAGGTGGGAGGCGGAGGCGGTGTGCAGCCGCGCGTAGTCGCCCTGGGCCTGCACGTAGAGGATGTCGGAGCGTTGCACGAACGTCGTCACGCCGCCGAGCTCGACGGGGATCGTCTCGTCGGCGGGCTCGGAGGTCGCGGGCGGCGCGGCGGGAGCGGCGGACAGGCGGTGCCGGGCGTGCACCTTGCGCACCGCCTCCGAGAGCCGGGCCTGCCGCACCGGCTTCATGACGTAGTCGGCCGCGGCGACCTCGAAGGCCCCGACGGCGTGGTCGCCGTACGCGGTGACGAAGACGATCTGCGGCGGCTCGGCGAACCGGCCGAGCACGCGAGCCAACTCCATGCCGTCGAGACCCGGCATGTGGATGTCGCAGAAGATGACGTCGGCGGGCGCGGAGTCCAGCGCCCGCAGAGCGTCGGCCCCCGAGTGCACGGTGCGCACCGGACCGATGCGCTCGTCCTGCTCGAGCAGCCACGCGAGTTCGGCTGCGGCGGGCGCCTCGTCGTCGACTACCAGGGCATGCAGGAGCGGCGGGTGTCCGTCGTGCTCCGCAGCGACCTGACCCGCCAGGTCGGATTGCCGGTCGCGCCCGTCGGCGCCACCCTGGTACGCGCCGACGAACCCGCCCTGGCCTCCGTTGGCCGTCGTCATGGCCGCAGGGTATGTCGAACCGGGCTCATCCGTGCACGTGAGGGCTGAACTTGGG
>JBDIAM010000459.1:0-2845 GCA_039812445.1 Piscicoccus intestinalis
TGCGAGATCGTCGCCGACGACAGGTCGAACTCCGGGGTGATCTCGCAGACGCACAGCTCGGGGCGGGCGGCGATCATCGAGGCCATCCGTAGGCGCACGGGGTCGCCGAGCGCCTTGAACAGGGGCGCGAGGCGGGCCGCATCCTGCGGCGACACCGGCGACGCCGACAGGCCGCAGCACGTGACGGCCGCGGCGCGCGGATCGGACTGCAGAATCGACATGCCGCCTATCTTGACAGACATCGAATCAGGCGGCCAGGCTGAGACCCACTGATTCGACATCTATCGAGACAGCGAGGTAGATCATGGCCATCGAGCCGATGAGCGACGAGCAGGTCACGGAGGCGGTCCGCTCCCGATACGCCGACGCCGCCCGCTTCCGACTGAGCGACACGGCGGACCACGCACAGACCGACGGCACGTGCGGCTGCGGGGACGGCTGCTGCGGCGAGGCCGCGAAGACGCAGGCCATCGACCCGATCACGACGAACTTGTACGACGCATCCGACACACCGTTCGACGCGGCCCTCGCGGCCTCGCTCGGTTGCGGCAACCCGACCGCGCTCGCGCAGCTGAGCCCCGGCGAGGACGTGCTCGATCTCGGCTCCGGCGGCGGGCTCGACGTGCTGCTGTCGGCGCGGCGCATCGCGCCCGGCGGCACCGCCTACGGTCTCGACCTGACCCCCGAGATGCTCCAGCTCGCGGAGCGCCACCGCGAGCAGGCGGGCGTCGAGAACGCGCGGTTCATGCTCGGCGCCATCGAACGCGTGCCGCTGCCCGACGCCGCCGTCGACGTCGTCATCTCCAACTGCGTCATCAACCTGTCCGCCGACAAGGACGCCGTGCTGCGCGAGGCGTTCCGGGTGCTGCGCCCCGGCGGCCGGTTCGCCGTCTCCGACATCGTGCTGCTGCGCGACATCCCCGAGCAGCTGCGCGGCGTCGTCGCGCTGTGGACCGGCTGCATCTCCGGCGCCCTGCGCGACACCGATTACGTCGCCAAACTCGCCGCGGCGGGCTTCGAGGATGCCGGGATCGAGGTGACGCGACGCTACGACCGCGCCGAGCTCGAGGGCATGGCCGACCAGCTCGACCCGAGCCACCTGCCCGACGGCATGACGCTGGCGGACGCGGTGCAGGCCCTCGACGGCGCCTTCGCCTCGGCGTTCATCCGGGCGACCAAGCCGGCATGACCAGCACCGACACGCAGGCCGTCGCCGCTCGGCTCTCCACGCTCGACCGGTGGCTGCCCGCCTGGATCCTCGCGGCGATGCTCGCGGGGCTGGCGCTCGGCCGCCTCGTGCCCGGCCTCGACGGCGCCCTGAGCGCGCTGGAGATCGAGGGCGTCTCGCTGCCGATCGCCGTCGGACTGCTCGTCATGATGTACCCGGTGCTGGCCAAGGTGCGCTACGACAAGCTCGACACCGTCACCGCCGACCACCGCATGCTGGTCGCGAGCCTGGTGCTCAACTGGCTCGTCGGCCCGGCGCTGATGTTCGCGCTCGCGTGGACGTTCCTGCCGGACCTGCCCGAGTACCGCACCGGCCTCATCATCGTCGGCCTCGCCCGGTGCATCGCGATGGTCATCATCTGGAACGACCTGGCCTGCGGAGACCGTGAGGCGGCGGCCGTGCTCGTCGCCCTCAACTCGCTGTTCCAGGTCGTCGCCTTCGCGGCCCTCGGCTGGTTCTACCTCGCGGTGCTGCCCGGCTGGCTCGGGCTGGAGCAGGCTCGCCTCGACGTCTCGCCGTGGCACATCGCGGCCTCTGTGCTCGTGTTCCTCGGCATCCCGCTCCTGGCCGGGTACCTGTCCCGTCGCATCGGCGAATCCCGCTGGGGCCGCGCGGCGTACGAGCGCGAGTTTCTGCCTCGGGTGGGGCCGTGGGCGCTCTACGGGCTGCTGTTCACCATCGTCGTGTTGTTCGCGCTGCAGGGTGACCAGATCACGAACCGCCCGCTCGACGTGGCTCGGATCGCGGTTCCGCTGCTGGCCTACTTCGGCCTCATGTGGGGCGGCGGTTACCTGCTCGGCAAGGCCCTGGGCATGACCTACGAGCGCACGACGACGCTCGCGTTCACCGCCGCCGGCAACAACTTCGAGCTGGCCATCGCGGTGGCCATCGCGACGTTCGGCGTCACCTCGGGGCAGGCCCTGGCCGGCGTCGTCGGACCACTCATCGAGGTGCCGGTGCTCGTCGGCCTCGTCTACGTCTCCCTGGCCCTGCGCTCCCGTTACCCGCACGCCGCCGACGACCAAGAACACCGAGAACACCCATAAAACCCAGAACACCCAGAACACCGGGAGGCCCGAGAATGACACAACCGAATGACACAACCGGCACGAGCAGCGGACGGCCGTCGGTGCTGTTCGTCTGCGTTCACAACGCGGGGCGGTCGCAGATGGCCGCGGCCTACACGCGGCACCTGTCCGACGGCGCGATCGAGGTGCGCTCGGCGGGATCGGCCCCGGCGGAGTCGATCAACCCGGCCGTGTACGAGGCCATGCTCGAGGAGGGCATCGACCTGTCCGCCGAACGACCCAAGCTGCTCACGACGCAGGCCGTGCAGGCCAGCGACGTCGTCATCACGATGGGGTGCGGCGATGCCTGCCCGTACTTTCCCGGCAAGCGCTACCTCGACTGGGTGCTCGACGACCCCGCCGGCCAGGGCGTCGCGGCGGTGCGACCGATCCGCGACGAGATCCGACGCCGCGTCGTCGACCTCGTCGACGAGCTGCTCAAGCCGACTCAACGACCGTGAAAACTGCGTGTCGTGGTGAAACCTGCGATACGAACAGCAGTTCCGACCGCGACACGCAGTTCTCAGGGAAGTGGGCGGGTGGGGCGGGA
>JBDIAM010000460.1:0-2833 GCA_039812445.1 Piscicoccus intestinalis
CACGGCACCGGGGTGGCGCGCTCGGGCGGCATGGTCTCGGCGCTGGGGCAACGAGCCGGCTCCGTCGGATTCGTCGAGATCGGGCAGGCGCAGCGCGCCGGGTTGCGGGTCGCGCAGCTGCGCAACGGAGCTGGTGCGTTCACCGCCCCGGAGCCGGCCGCCCTGCGCGCCGCGACGACCGGGATGGACTGGTCCGGCGCGCGGGACTACGTGGGCCTGGCTACGTCGGCGGACCAGCCCGGTGCGTACCCGATCACCGTGGCGATCTACGCGGTCATGACGCGCGGTGAGCAGCGCGAGACCCGCCGCACCCTCGGCTTCTTCACCTACCTGCTGGACTCCGCCGACGCCTCCGCCGCAGACCTCGGCTACCTGCCGCTGCCGCAGGAGGCCGTCGACTCGGTGAAGACGTACTGGACCACCGCGTTCACCGCCTCCTGACCCCTTCCCCGGCCTCTCACCGAGCGAGAAAGTGTGACCAGCTGATGGACGTCGATCTCTTCAAGGACGTGCTCGTGCCCGTCGTAGGCGGGTTAGGCATCTTCCTGCTCGGCCTGGAGTTCATGGACAACGGCATCCAGGCGCTGTCGGTCAACAAGATGCGGCAATGGCTCGCGAAGATGGCCGGCACCCCCGCGAAGGGCGTCGTCGCGGGCACGATCATCACCGGCATCATCCAGTCGTCCACGGCGATGACCGTGATGACCGTCGGCCTGGTCAACGCGGGCGTGCTCTCGCTGCGCTCGGCGATCGGCGTCATCATGGGCGCGAACATCGGCACCACCCTGGGCAACGGCCTCATCGCGATGCCGCTGGGTCCGATCGGCCTGCTGTGCGCGGGCATCCTCGCGTGCGTCTACTGCTTCGCCAAGTCCGACCGGGCCCGCAACATGGCGCTGGCCGGCATGGGCTTCGCGCTGATCTTCTACGGCCTCAACCTCATGACCGGCGGACTGAAGCCCCTGCGCAACATGCCCCAGGTCATGTCGGTCATCTCCGGCCTGGACTCCTCGACGATCTTCGGCGTCATCTCCTGCGCGCTCATCGCGGCCCTGATCACCGCGCTGATCCACTCGTCATCGGCGACGATCGGCATCGTCATGGGCCTGGGCGCCTCCGGCGTGCTCGAGTGGCAGACCGCGATCGCCTTCGCGATCGGCGCCGACCTCGGCACGACGATCACCTCGTGGATCGCGTCGCTGAACCTCAGCAAGAACGCCAAGCGCACCGCCTACGCCCACATCGCCTTCAACTTCATCGGCGTGTGCGTCGTGCTGCTGCTGTTCTTCCCCGCGATCACCCTGCTCACGTGGGGCATGGGCTTCTTCGGCGGCGACCCCGGCACCCCCGTGGTCGTCGACGGGCAAGAGACCTACCCGCTCGTGCCGGTCGCGGTCGGGCTGTTCTCGATCTTCTTCAACATCTTCAACGTGCTCATCCTGTTCCCCTTCGTCAACACCTTCGAGTCGGTGCTCTCCCGCGTCGGGCGCACCGACTCCGAAGACGTGGAGGACTACGCGGTGCCGCGCTACCTCGACGCCGAGGCGACCGACCACTTCAACGAGGCGGTTCCGGCCGTGCTCAAGGAGACCCGCCGGGCCCTGGAGGCGGGCGCCCTCTTCCTCGACATCGCCCGCGGCAGGCCGCATGCGCCCGCGGAGCCCGCCGAGCACTACGAGGCGACCGACTCCCTGTCGCGGGAGATCCGGGCGTACTCCGCGCACCTGTTCCACGAGAACCTCACGCGCGAGCAGCTGGACCTCGTGGCCAGCCTCATCGAGGAGGTCGACTTCACCGCCTCCCTCACCGAGACGCTGCACCAGATCGCGCGGCGGGTCACGCGCGACGAGTTCAGCCCCGCCGGGCAGGCGTTCATCGCGGAGGCGCTGGACCGGGTGGATACCGCGCTCACCGGGCTGCTCGTCGAGAAGTCGGCGCTGCCGCGACTGCCCGCCGGGCATAGCCGCCAGACCGAGTTCGAGGACCTGCGCTGGCGGATCATCGACACCGGCGGCCTGCCGGTGGGGGAGAAGGGTGCGATCCTCGCGCTGCTCGGGTCCATCGAGCGGGCCGAGGGGCTCATCGACCGGATCGAGCAGGAGCGGGCCTCGGTCGACCGCACGATCGCCGCGGGCGCGTTGGAGACCAGCAACTGAGTGCCGCTGCGCCCTGCCGCCATCGTCGAGGGTCGAACGTCGCTTGGATCACCATTTGTAGGGATCCGCCCTCTGGCCTCTTCGGTCTTGTCGGTGCAGCCTGATTAGATGTGCGGACGCACGGCACGAAAGGGGCGGAACGCGGTGAGCACCACGAGCGGCACGCAGCAGCGCGAACAGTGGACCAGTCAGCGGGGCTTCATCCTCGCTGCCATCGGATCGGCGGTCGGGCTCGGCAACATCTGGCGATTCCCCGGGGTCGCCTACGAGAACGGCGGCGGGGCGTTCCTCATCCCGTACCTGTTCGCCCTGCTGACGGCGGGTATCCCGATCCTCTTCCTCGACTACGCCGTCGGGCACCGGTTCCGTGGCACCGCGCCGCTGGCCTTCCGCCGGGTGCATCGCAAGGCCGAGTGGCTCGGCTGGTTCCAGACGATGATCTCGTTCATCATCGCCGTGTATTACGCGGCGGTCATCGCCTGGTCGTGCAGTTACTTCGTCTACTCGTTCGACCTGCGCTGGGCGCACGACCCCACGGCCTTCTTCGTCGAGGAATACCTGCAGGTCGGCGACCCGACGATCTCCACCCATATCGTTCCGGCGGTCGGCATCCCGCTCGTGCTCGTGTGGATCGCCGTGCTCGTCACGCTCGCGCTCGGCGTGGCCAAGGGCGTGCA
>JBDIAM010000461.1:0-2820 GCA_039812445.1 Piscicoccus intestinalis
AGGACCGCCGCGCCCAGCCCCAACGCCCGTGACCGAACGACCGTGAGAACTGCGTGTCACGCTCAGAACTGCGGCACGGACAGCAGTTCTGACCGTGACACGCAGTTCTCAGCGACGTTAGCGGGAGGTTAGCGGGGGCCTGACGGGTGCCGCGACGGGTGCCGTGACGGGTGCCGCGACGGGTGCCGTGACGGGTGCCGGCCGAGAGTGGGAGCGGCCGTCAGCGGCGGTCGAGCATCGCGACGAGGATGCGCTGGAGCTCGTCGACGACCGGCGGGGCGGCACCGTCGCGGCGCACGAACGAGGTGCGCCGCAAGCCGAGCTCCTGCACGCACGGGCGGGCCTTGACGGCGAACCGGGTGTCGACGGCCGACGGGGCGATGACCGTGCAGCCGAGTCCCTCGGCGACCAGGCCGTGGATCATCGTCAGGTCGTCGGTGCGCATGAACACCCGCGGCTCGAACCCCACCGCCCGGCACGCGCGACGCAGCACCCGGTTGGGTGTCTCGCCCTCGTCGCGGCTGCCGATCCAGTCGGCGTCGGCCAGTGCGCTCAGGTCGATCCGGGAGGCCGAGGCGAACGGGCCGCGCGCCGGCACCAGCACCCGGTAATCCTCCTCGAGCAGCACGTCCATCCGCAGGTCGGGCGCGGTGAACGCGGGGTCGTCGGCGGAGTCGTAGATGAGGCCGGCGTGCAGCTCACCGGCATCCAGCAGCTGCACGACGTCAGTCGGCTCCGCCTCGACGACCTCGACCTGAACCGCCGTGCGGGCCCGCAGTTCCCGGATCGCCCGGGGCAGCAGCCGCGAACCGATGGAGGCGAACGTGCCGACGCGCAGCGTCGCGAGCCCGAGATCGCGCTGCGTGGTGACGAGTCGCTCGGCCTGGTCGAGCCGCGCGAGGATCTGCTCGGCCTCCTCGACGAAGACCTCGCCCAGGGGCGTGAGCCGGGCGCCGCGGCGGTCGCGTTCGACGAGGCGCACCCGCAGGTGGCGTTCCAGCGACGACAGGTGATGCGCGATCGTCGGCACCCCGTAACCCAGCGCCTGCGCGGCCCCCGACAGCGACCCCCGGTCGCGGATCGCGACGAGCACACGCAGTTGCTGCGGCTGAAGCATTGATACAGCGTATGACGAACCCTTCGACAACGTGGTATTCCGTCGAAGTCGCCGGGCGGCTACCGTCAGCCGGGTGAACGCACTGAACCCGCTGGTCAGCGCCCTCCCGGGCCGATCCCTCACAGACCTCGACGACGCGCAGCGGCGCGTGCTCGACGCGATCGACGAGCACGCGCTCGTCGCGGACCTCGTCGAGCTGATCCGCGTGCCGAGCGTGACGGGCACCGACGCGGAGTCCGATCTCGTGCACCAGCAGGCGAACCGCCTGGCCGCCCTCGGTTTCGACGTCGACGCGTGGAAACTCGACCTCGACGAGCTCGCCGCCCACCCCGGCCACCCGGGCACCGAGGCGCCGCGCACCGAGGCGTACGGGGTCGTCGCCACCCTCGGCGGAGACGGTGACGCCGGCGGCACGGCGGTGCCCGCCCTCGTGCTGCAGGGCCACGTCGACGTCGTGCCGACCGGCGACCTCGACAAGTGGCCCGAGCGAAACCCGTGGAGCGGGGCGATCCGCCACGGCGTCGTGCACGGCCGCGGCGCCTGCGACATGAAGGCCGGCGTCGCCGCCAACCTCGCGGTCGCCCGCGCGCTGACCGTCTCCGGGGTGCGGTTGGAGCGGCCGTTCGCGATCCACGGCGTCGTCAGCGAGGAGGACGGCGGCCTCGGCGCCTTCGCGACGATGCTGCGCGGGCACCGCGGTGAGGCGGCGGTCATCACCGAGCCGACGAGCGGACGGGTCGTCGTGGCCAACGCGGGCGCGCTGACGTTCGAGCTGCGCGTCAACGGGCTTGCCGCGCATGCCGGCTCCCGACTGGCGGGGCACAGCGCGTTCGAGGCGTTCCTGCCCGTGCACGCCGCGCTCGCCGACCTCGAGCGGGCCCGCAACATCGCGCCGCACCGGCTCTTCGACGGCAACCCGCTGCCCTACCCGATCTCGATCGGCACGATCAGCGCCGGCGACTGGGCCAGCAGCGTGCCGGACCTGCTCGTCGCCCAGGGCCGCATCGGGGTGCGGCTCGACGAGCCCGTCGAGGCGGCCCGCACCGCCCTCGAGGAGACGGTGGCCGCGGCCTGCGCCGCCGACCCCTGGCTGCGCGCGCACCCGGTGCAGGTCACGTGGCCGGGCGGGCAGTTCGCCAGCGGGCATCTCGACGAGGCGGATCCGCTGGTCGGGCAGGTGCTGTCGGCGATCGCGCAGACCGAGGGCCGGCGCGCCGCGTGCTCCGCCGCCCCGTACGGGTCCGATCTGCGGCTCTATCACGGCATGGGCGGCATTCCCACGCTGCACTACGGGCCGGGCGACGTCGACTTCGCGCACGCGCCGCGCGAGCAGGTGCGCATCGACGAGCTGGTGGCGACGACCCGCTCCCTGGCGGTGCTCGCCGTCGGCCGCTGCGGCGCCCACGTCTGACCGACGCGACCTTCGCCGATCTGCCGACCGACCCCCGACCGACCCAGCCCGACCCAGACCGATCCCGATCGACGCTGATCGACCCCGCTCGACGCTGAAAACTGCGTGTCGCGGTCAGGACTGCGGCACGAACCGCAGGTCCGACCGCGACACGCAGTTCTCAGGGACGGTCTCAGGGACGGTCTCAGGGACGTTCCCAGGTGCGTTCCCAGGGGCGTCGGGCGTCAGGCCAGTGGGGCGGCGGCGGGGACGCGGCGCGGGACGGGCACGGGGGTGCGCAGGCGGCAGTCGG
>JBDIAM010000462.1:0-2815 GCA_039812445.1 Piscicoccus intestinalis
CCGCGGACAGGATGAAGTGGATGCCGACGATCCACGGGTTGAGCTGCATGCGCACGGTGATGCCGCCGATGACGGCCTGCAGCGGGATTCCCGCCAGCAACGCGACGGTGAGCGCGAACAGCCGCGGGTACGTCTTCCGCAGCCGCCAGCCCCACACGAACGTCGCGACGGCGATCGCGGTGAGCACGAACGTCAGGGTGCGGTTGCCGAACTCGATGTACCCGTGGATGCCCATCTCCGGGGTGTTGGTCCACGAGGAGTCGGTGCACCGCGGCCACGTCGGGCAGCCCAGGCCGGAGCCGGTGAGGCGCACGAGCCCGCCGGTGACGATGAGCAGGCCGTTGGCCAGCATCGACGCCCACCCGAGGCGGTACAGACCGGTCAGCAACCGGGCGTCGCGGCCGCCCGGGCGAACCCCCCGGTTGTCGGTGTCGTCGGCGTCCAGCACCCGCGGGTCGGCCTGATCGTGCGCGCTCATCTCGGTCTCCTGATCGCGCCGCGCCCTGCCGGTGGCCGAGGCGGCCCCTACGGCCCCTGCGGCGCAGCCGGCGGGCGGTGTGGCGTGGCCCCGACGCTATCAAGGCGGCCCGGTGCGTCGGACGGGCGCGGGCATGAGCGAAGGTCCGGGCGCGCGAGGGCGCCGCGAGAGGTGCCGATCGCGGTGCTACCGTAGGCTGGACGGGCATCCGTCGAAAGGCCACCGTGACGCATCTGACCGACCGCGCCGAGCCGGCTCCCGCCGGCTACTCCCCCGGCTCCGGCCCTGATTCCGGCGACGACCTCGTGGTGTTGCTCGCCGACGACGGCTCGCCGGTCGGCACCGCCCCCCGGCTGGGGGTGCACGACGAGAGCACCCCGCTGCACCTGGCGTTCTCGAGCTACCTGTTCGACGACGCAAGGCGGTTGCTGCTGACGCGGCGGGCGCTGCACAAGGCGACGTGGCCCGGGGTGTGGACGAACAGCTGCTGCGGGCACCCGCGGCCCGGGGAGTCGGTGGCGGACGCGGCCGAGCGCCGGATCGGCGAGGAGCTCGGCGCGCACCCCCGCGACCTGCGGATCGCGCTGCCCGAGTACCGCTATCGCGCGGTCGACGCCAGCGGCATCGTGGAGCAC
Source organism: Piscicoccus intestinalis (assembly GCA_039812445.1). GTDB lineage: Bacteria > Actinomycetota > Actinomycetes > Actinomycetales > Dermatophilaceae > Kineosphaera > Kineosphaera intestinalis_A. Next base: position 1,114 of record JBDIAM010000462.1, read on the forward strand.
GAGATCTGCCCGGTGTTCCTCGGTCGGATCGACGCCGACGCGCTGCGGCCGGACCCGGACGAGGTCGCCGACGTGGCCTGGGTCGCCTGGCCCGACGTCGTCGCGGCCGCGACCGCCACCCCGATGCTGTTCAGCCCGTGGGCCGCCGAGCAGATCCGGCTGCTCGACGAGCTTGGCGCCGCGTCTGCGGTCTCGCGGTAGGCGGCCCGCATGTCCCACGTCGTCGTCATCGGAGCCGGGTTGGCCGGCCTGGCCGCCGCCTGTCACCTGCGCGGGCAGGGCCACGAGGTGACCGTCGTCGAGAAGCAGTCGGGCCCGGGCGGGCGCGGGCTGCGGCTGGAGCGCGACGGGTTCACGTTCGACACCGGACCGACGGTGCTGACGATGATCGACCTCATCGACGAGGCGCTGCGCCAGGTCGGGGTGGGCGTGCACGACGCCCTGGACCTGCAGCTGCTCGACCCGGCGTATCGGGCGAGGTTCGCCGACGGCTCGACGCTGCACGTGCGGCACGGCCACGAGGCGATGCGCGCGGAGATCGCCCGGGAGTGCGGGTCGGCCGACGCGGCGGCGTTCGACGACTTCGTCGTCTGGCTGCGGCGCCTCTACGAGGTGGAGCTGCCGCACTTCATCGACGCGAACTTCGACTCCCCGCTCGACCTGGCCCGCTCGCCGCGGGCAGCGGCCCGGCTCATCGGGCTGGGCGGGTTCGGCAAGCTCGGCCCGGCGATCCGCAAGCGGTTCCGCGACGAGCGGCTGCACCGGCTGTTCAGCTTCCAGGCGATGTACGCGGGGCTGGCGCCGGAGCAGGCGCTGGCGATCTACGCGGTCATCACGTACATGGACTCCATCGAGGGCGTGTGGTTCCCGCGCGGCGGCATGCGGGCGGTGCCGGAGTCGATGGCGGCGGCCGCCGCGGCGGCCGGCGTGGAGTTCCGCTACGACGCGCCGGTGACGCGGGTGCTCACGCGGCCCGACGGGGTCGTCGCGGGCGTCGAGATCGCTTCGGGCGCCGCGGGTTCGGGCGCGACCGAGCGGCTCGGCGCGCAGGCGGTGGTGTGCACGATCGACGTGCCGACGGCGTACGACCGGCTGCTGCCCGACCTGACGCCCCCGGTCGCGGTGCAGCGGCCGCGGTACTCGCCGTCGGCGGTCGTCTGGCACGTCGGGGTGCGCGGGGCGCCGACGGGCGCGGCGCATCACAACATCCACTTCGGGGCCGCGTGGGAGGAGTGCTTCGACGACCTGCTGACGCGCGGCACCCGCATGCGCGACCCGTCTCGGCTGGTCAGCGTGCCCTCGCAGGACGACGCGTCGGCCGCGCCGGCCGGCTGCTCGACCCTGTACGTACTGGAGCCGGTGCCGAACCTCGCGGTGGGCCGCATCGACTGGCCCAGCGAACGACCCCGGATGCGCGCGGAGCTGCTGAGCTTCCTGGGGGCGAACGGCTACCCGACCGACATCGTCACCGAGGAGCTCGTCGACCCCACCGACTGGGCCCGCGCCGGCATGGCGGGCGGCACCCCGTTCGCCCTCGCGCACACGTTCGCCCAGACCGGCCCGTTCCGTCCGCCGAACGTCGAGCGCCGCCGCCCGGGGCTGTTCTTCGCCGGCTCCGGCACCGTGCCCGGCGTCGGCGTGCCGATGGTGCTCATCTCCGGCAAGCTCGCCGCCCAGCGCGTCGCGGCCTACGCGCCCTGAG
>JBDIAM010000463.1:0-2815 GCA_039812445.1 Piscicoccus intestinalis
CACCCCTCAGCAGGGCCGCTCGACGGTCTCCTTGGGCTTGGGCGGCTCGACCGGAGGCGGTGGCACCTGCTCGGCGGGGGTCAGCGCCTGGTAGTGGTTGCCGAGCACGAGGTCGAGCTTGGCGCCGGTGCGGTCGACCTTGGCCAGGCGCGCGCCCGGCACGTGCTGGGCGAGCACCTTGGCGGCGTCGAAGCCGTCCTCGCCGTAGCGGATCACCGCGACGTCGTCGGGCAGGAAGCTCAGCTGCGGGTCGTTGCCGGTGCGACCGATGTTGAACTTGCGCTGCGACAGCTGCTCCCCGGCGTCACCGGCCAGGCCGGAGCGGAACGTCGTGTTGTACACGTCGACCTGGATCTTCTCCGGGCGCGGCGGGATCGGCGGCGGCACGGCCACGAGGCCGGAAAAGTGGTCGCCGATGATGAGCGCGACCCCGGTGCCCTGGCGGCCGTCGTTGCGCAGTTTGGAGCCGGGCACCTGCTGGGCGAGCAGGAGGGCCTGGTCCAGGCCCGCGGAGCCGTGCTGGATCGTCGCGGGGCCGGAGGAGGCCAGCGCGGAGATCGTCGAGGTCTCCTTGATCGTGAAGCCGCGCTTGGTGAGCTGCTTGGTGATGTCGCCGGCGACCCCGTTGATGCCCGAGGCGTTGAAGACGCGCACGTCGAACGAGCCGCGACCCGGCGCGGCGACGACCTGCGGCGCGCACTGCACGGTGGTCGGCCGGCTCATCACCGCGACCCCGTAGGCGCCGGCCATCGTCGCCGTGCCCAGGAGAGCGGCCGGCAGGGTGACGAACATTGCGATGCCGCGCACCCGCTGGCGACGCCGGGACATGACCCGCCGTCTCTTGTGACGACTCGAGGGCGTGCTCGCCCTCCGCAGCCACCACCTGCTCAACCTGGACACCCCGGTTCACCCCGCCCTGCACGCTGGTCCCATGGCGCCCGGCGACTCCGGGCGCCGGTGAGCGCCGCCCTCAGCGGCTCACTACTCCAGGGTAGATCGCGGTCGATCACGTCCCGGCCAACGATGAATAACGTTGTGGAGAAGAACTCTCCATCGATTCGTAAAACTGCAGGTCGAACGTTCGTGAACGCCGGTCGACCGGCTAGTGGCGGGCGTGGAACCGGGTCCCGGACAGACGTTTTCGTGCCGAGCCGAGACTCGGTAAACGTGAGTGTCGCGCAGGCAAGATGGAGGTGCCCGCCGGCGGCGTGTCGGGAGCCCGAACAGGGTGGTAAATCTGCCGCGTCTGCGCGGCGGGATTTACCACCGTCTTCGGGGGTGAACGGCCGGCCGGGGGCACGAGGGGGCACGAAGGGGCACGAGGGGGTTCGGGCGGGGTTTCGCGGGGGCACGCGGGGGACCGAGGCGATCCGAGGGGGTCGAAGGGGCCCGAGCTGGCCCGAGGGCGGCGGCCGATATCGCGTGGAGGCCGCGCGGGGCGACGCGAGAGGATGGGCTCATGACCCTGAAGGACACGATCCAGCACGACCTGCACACCGCGATGCGCGAGCGCGACCAGGTGCGCTCGGCGACGCTGCGGATGGCGCTGACCGCCATCCAGACCGCCTCGGTGGCAGGCACGGCGGCGCACGAGCTGAGCGACGACGAGGTGCTCAAGGTGCTCGCCAAGGAGGCCAAGAAGCGCAAGGAGTCGGCGAGCGCGTACGCCGACGCCGGCCGGCCGGAGCTCGCCGACCGGGAGAACGCCGAGCTGGCGATCCTGGAGGCGTACCTGCCGGCGCAGCTCGACGACGCCGAGCTCGACGCGATCGCGGCGGCCGCCGCCGACGAGGTGGGCGCGACCGGCATGAAGCAGATGGGTCAGGTCATGAAGGCCGCGCAGGCCCAGGTCGCCGGCCGCGCCGACGGCGGCCGGGTCGCCGCGGCGGTGAAGAAGGTCCTCGCGGCCCGCTGACGCATCCGTGGACGAGGTTCTCGGCGTCGTCGCGCCGATCTATCTCACCGTGGCGATCGGCTACCTCGCCGTGCGCACCGGGGTGTTCCCGGCCTCCGGGCTGGCCGTCGTCGGCGGCTACGTCATCAACATCGCACTGCCCGCGCTGCTGTTCGGGGTGCTCGCGCGCAACCCGCTCGGCGACGTCGTGCGGCCCACGTACGTGCTCTCCTACGCGCTCGGGTCGCTCGTCGCGATGGCCGTGGGGTACGGGCTCACGCTGCTCACCCAGCGCACGGCGCCGCCCGTGCGGGCACGGCTGCGGGCGGCGTACATCGGGCAGGGGTCGGCGGTGTCGAACACGGGCTATGTCGGCTACCCCGTCGTGCAGGCCGTGATGCCCGCGCAGGCCGGACACGTGCTCGGCATGAACGTGCTCGTCGAGAACCTGCTGAGCATCCCGCTGGGCCTGGTGCTCGCGGAGCGCGCCGCCGGAGACGGTCAGGGCCGGCTCGCGCTGTCGCGCCAGATCGCCGCCCGGCTGGTGCGCCAGCCGCTCATCATCGCGATCGTGCTCGGGGTGGCGTATTCCGCGTCGGGGCTGCCGCTGCCCGGGCCGGTCGACCGCACGCTGAGCATGTTCGCCGGCTCGGCGACCGCCCCCGCGCTGTTCGTCATCGGCGGCCTGCTCGTCGGGCAGAGTCTCGGCGGGCGGGCGCTGCAGGTTGCCCCGCTGCTCGTCGGCAAGCTCGTCGCCCACCCCCTGGCGGTGGCGGCCCTCGTGTACGGCGCCGCCGGTCTCGTGCCGCGCCTCGGGCTGCCGCCGCTGGAGCCGGCGTTCGCCGCCGCGGCGGTGATCTCCGCGTCGGCCCCGACGATGAGCATCCTGCCGCTGCTCGCCGCCCGCCACCACGAGGAGGA
>JBDIAM010000464.1:0-2806 GCA_039812445.1 Piscicoccus intestinalis
CACCGTCCGTAGCGTCACCGTCCGTAGCGTCACCGTCCGTAGCGTCACCGTCCGCATCGCCACCGGCGCCGACGCCGCCGAGCCACTCGACGCGATAGGTCTCGCGGCTGTCGTTGACGTCGAGCCCGAGGATCGGCACGCCGAAACCGCGGGCGTCGTCGAGGATGAGCCGCTTGGGGTACATGCCCGGGTCGTGGGTGAGCACGCCGGCGATGAACGCCGCCGGGTGGTGGGTCTTCAGCCACGCCGACTGGTAGGTCGGCAGCGCGAACGCGGCCGCGTGGGCCTTGCAGAACCCGAAGCTGGCGAACGCCGCGAGCACCTCCCAGATGCGCTCGACGTCGTCGGGCTCGTAGCCGCGGGCCGCGGCGCGCGGCCGCCACCAGGCCTCCACCCGGTCTCGGCCGTCGTGGGTGCCCATCGCGCGGCGCACCTCGTCGGCCTCCGCCAGGCTCACCCCGGCGGTCGTCGAGACGAGGTGGAGCACCTGTTCGTGAAAGACGACGACCCCGCACGTGGGGTCGAGCGCGTAGGCCAGACTGGGGTGCAGCACGTCGGGCTCGGTCCAGCCCTGCCTGGCCTGCAGGAACGGGCGGATCATGTCGGACTTGACCGGGCCGGGCCGGAACAGCGAGATGTCGATGACGATGTCGTCGAAGCTCTCGGGCGCGAACTTGCCGATGAGCTCGCGCTGCCCGGGGCTCTCGATCTGGAAGCAACCCAGCGTGCGGGTCGAGCGGATGAGATCGAAGGTGGCCTCGTCGTCGAGCGGCACCTGGGCGCGGTCGTCGAGGTCGACCCGCTCGCCGGTGACGCGGGCGACCTCGTCGACGGCGTGCGCCATCGCCGACTGCATGCGGATGCCGAGCACGTCGAGCTTGAGCAGCCCGAGGGTCTCGACGTCGTCCTTGTCGAACTGGCTCATCGGGAAGCCCAGCCAGCTCGCCTCGACCGGGGTGCGGTCGAGCAACCCGGCGTCGGAGAGCACGACGCCGCACGGGTGCAGCGCGATGTGCCGGGGCAGCCCGTCGAGGCGCTCGACGAGCTCGAAGAGCACCTCCATGCGCCGGCTCGACCCACCGCCCGGCCCACTGCCCGACCCACTGCTCGGCCGTCCGCCGCGGGCCGCGGCGCCCGAGGCCAACCCGAACGCGGCGAGCTCGGGCAACTCCTCGATCGCGCTGCGCGCGTCGCGGGCCCGGATGTGCGGAAACGCCTTGGCGATCGCGTCGATCTCGACCGGAGGCAGCCCCAGCGCCGACCCGACGTCGCGGATGGCGTGCCGCACCCGGTAGGTCTCCATCATCGACACGCACGTCACCCGCTCGCCGCCGAAGCGCTCCAGGATCCGTTCGTAGACCTCGGTGCGGCGGGCGGATTCGACGTCGATGTCGATGTCGGGCAGTTCCGCGCGCAGCGGCGTGCAGAACCGCTCCATGAGCAGCCCGTGCGCCAACGGCTCGATGCCGCTGATGCCGAGCAGGTAGTTGACGAGGCTGCCCGCGCCCGACCCGCGGGCGGCGCAGCGGACCCCCATGTCGCGGATGAGGTCGCACACCGAGGCGACCGTGAGGAAGTACGTCGGATAACCCAGCGCCCGCACGACCCCCAGCTCGTCGTCGAGACGGGCGTTGACCGCACGCAACAGTGTGTCATCGGCACCGGGGTAGGCGCCCGCGATCGCGCCGCGGCAGCGCCGCTCCAGCACCTCCTGGCAGTCGGTGCCCGGCGCGAGACCGAGGGCAGCCGGCTCCGGCAGGTGCACCGACCCGATGCCGATGTCGGTGCGCGGATCCTGCGCGCACTCCCGGGCGAACTCGGCGGTGCGCTGCAGGAGCCGGCGCGCGGCGGCGCCGTCCTGCTCCCCGACCACGCGGCGCATCGCGGCGAACATCGTCGGGGCGTCGGCGACGTGCCCGGCCGAGCTGATGCGGTCGACGTGCCGCTCGTGCAGCAGCGTCAGGCGGCGGGCGGCGTCGAGCACGTCGACGGTCGCCCCCTGGTCGGGACGGGCGTGGCGCACCGCGGCGCTCGCGACCGCGGGCAACCCCGCGCGGGTGGCGAGCGCGAGCAACCGCCGGGCGTGACCGGCTCCGCCGGGCGCATCGGAGGGACCGTGGTGGTTGACGATCTCGACGGCCAGCGCGTCGGGCGGCAGCAGCCGCTGCCAGCGCGCGAGCAGCGCCTGGGCGCCGCCGGGCGGCAGCGGACCCGAGCGTGACGCGCCGGTCAGCGCGCGCCCGACGTCGCTGTCGGGGCCGAGGAGCACGAGCAGCGGCGCGGGCTCACCGGGGCGGTCGGGGCGCGCGTGTCGCGCGATGAGATCCGCGGTGGCGCGCGGATCACCTCGCTCGCCGGCCAGGTGGGTGGCGGTGACGAGCCGGCACAACCGGGCCCACCCGGCTCCGGGAGCCAGCCCGCCGCCCTGCCCGCGGGCCAGCACCGTGACCCGCGGCAGCCGCGGGTCGACCGGCTGCCCGCCCTTGGCCGGGGTGGCCCGCGACCCGCAGTTGCCGCCACCCGTCGACGCCGGCCCGGCCAGGGCCACCGGGGCGTCGCCGAGGGCGAGATCGACCCCGAGCACCGGTGCGAGACCTGTCTCCTGGCAGGCCCGCACGAACCGGACCGCGCCGTACAACCCGTCGCGGTCGGTGAGCGCCAGAGCCGACTGGCCGTGCGCCGCGGCCGCCGCGACGAGTTCTTCCGGCGGGCTCGCGCCGTAGCGCAGCGAGAAGCTCGACGCCACGTGCAGGTGGACCATGTCGGCGCCGATCATCTGGCATCTCCTTCTGTGCTCGTCGGGTGG
>JBDIAM010000465.1:0-2802 GCA_039812445.1 Piscicoccus intestinalis
TCCCGCGACACCGGCTCCCCCTCGCGCCACACACGGATGTGTCGGATGCACTGCAGGCTCACGCACCCCAGTCTGGCCTGCGGCCGGCCGTGCGCGTCCGGCAGCCCACCGAGAACGGGCGGGACGGGCTGCGCGCTACCCCAGGTGTTCGGTCATGAAGTCGGTCATCAGCCGCGCCTGCCGCAGGAGGTTCTCCGGGGTCGTGAACGTGTGGCCCTCGCCGTCGAACACCTCCGCACGCGCCTCGATCCCGCGCGCGACCAGGGCCTCGACCGCCTGCGTCGACTCCGAGACCGGCACGTTCGTGTCTTCGCCGCCGTGGATCGCGAGCACGGGCACCCGCACCCGGTCGATGATCGGCATCGCGGAGAGCTCCTCCAGGAGCCGCGCGTCGCGCTCGGGGTGCCCGTATTTCGAGTGGGCCGCCAGCGCGATGCCCGGCTCGGTGTTCTCGTAGAAGGTGACGAGCGAGCTCATGCCGCACACCGGGATGCCGCAGGCGAACAGCTCCGGATAGCGCGCGAGGGCGGTCCACGTGAGGTAGCCGCCGTAGGAACGGCCGGCCATGCAGATCCGCCCCGGGTCGGCGATACCGCGCTCGACCATCGCGGTGACGATCGCGGGCACGTCGGCGATGCCGTCCCACCGCCGCTCGACGTCGTCGGCGTGGGCGAACCGCCTCCCGAAGCCGGTGGAGCCGCGCACGTTCGGGGCGAACACCGTGATGCCGGCGTCGAGGATCGTCGGGAACAGGAAGTCGAACCCGGGGCGGTACTGCGCCTCGGGGCCGCCGTGGAACCACAGCATGAGCGGACCCGGACCGCGCATGGTCGGCGGCCGGTACAGCCAGCCGCTGAGGCCGAGACCGTCGTGGGAGTCGACTTCGACGAGGTCGTGCAGCACGGCGGTGACGTCGGGGCGCACGTGGTCGATGGGCGCCCACCGCTTCGACCGCGGATCGATGACGTCGACGGTCTGCGGCTGACCCAGACCCTCCATCGTCAGGGCCAACCGGCCACCGTCGCCGCTGATGCTCGGCCCGGAGGCCACCGGCTCCGGGAGGTGGATGGGGGCCGACATAGCCCCGGTGGCGGTGTCGAGCAGCTGCAGCTCGCTGCGTCCGCCGCGCACGTTCCACAGCAGAGCGGCGGTGGAGCCGTCGAGCGACACCTCGAACTCGTCGAGCTCGCAGCCTTCGCGTTCGGCGAGGACCCGCGTGGAGACCGTGTCACCGGCGATGCTCACCTCGTCGAGCCGAGCGAACTCGCCGCCGTGATCGGTGCGGACCAGGGCGCGCCACTGCCCGTCGGGGCCGCGCTCGTGCGCCAACCGGCCGTCGTCCGTCACCGAATCCCGTTCGTGCGGGTAGAGGTCCAGCTCCCGCTCGGCGTCGCGGAAGAGCAGGCGTTGCTGGCCGCGCTGCCCGGTGCGCAGCAGGATCGCGCCGTCGTGGGCGTCGACCAGCTGGCCCAGCATGCTGCGATCGACCACCTCGTACTGTCCGGAGGCGGGCTCGACCAGCCGCGATTCGCCGCGGCCGTCCTCGTCGAGGATCGAGACGACGAGGGTGTCGCCGTCCCAGCAGACGAGGTGGGCGGCGCGGTCGGGGTCGGCGACGACCTCGTGCGCCTGCGTGTCGGCCGGGTCGGTCGAGACGATCCACACCTGCGAGTGCTCGCTGCCGTGCGGGTTGACCTCGCAGGCCAGCCAGGCACCGTCGTCGGAGTGGCGCACTGCGACGACGGGGCCATCGACGGGCAGCTCGACCGTGCGCGCCTCCGACACCTCGAGCCGGTCCGGCCCCTGCAGGTGCCGCTGCACGGCGTGCGGGTAGCCGCCGTCGTTGACGATGTGCGCGACGTTCGAGCCCGTCGGTGACATCGACGCCCCGAAGGTCGGGCGGTGTTGCTGCACGGGTGCTCCGCTCTGTGTGGTGTTCGCGCGACTCGTCGCGCGATTCGTCGTGAGGCTATGCGGGTTCGGGTCGGGCCGCGACCGCGGGCGCTTGTGTGACTCGTTTGCGACAAATCAGCGTGACCGCCGCTGCCGCGGGTCGTGGATCGCCCAGCGCGACCCGGCACGCTGGCCGCGCACCCAAACAGCCGGTTCTGACCCGTCGGCGTCTCGGTCGCCGAGTGTGACGGCTCGGGGCAGGCCGACGCGATCGGGTTCGTCGACTCGATTGCGCCCCTCCTCTGATTTCCGGCCCGGAATTTCTCAGCCCTTGGACGTTTTTCCCCTTATTCGGCCGGCGTCGTGCGTGAAGCGCAGTTTTCAGGAGGTCTGAAAAAAATTCGTCGGGCGTGTCGTGGATAACTCCTGTGGACGAGATCTCGGTTATCCACAGATTCAGAATCGATCTGGATAGCAGCTGGCTCAGAGACTAGAGTGGAACACCTGATCGAGCCCGCAAAGCGACGATGAAAGGGGGCCGTCATGTCGATCGACACGCCCTCCAATCCAGCGGATTCGGGCAACCCTGAGCCTATTTCCGAGCCCGCTTCTGAGCCGGTCTCTGGGGCGATTCCGGGGTCCGGCGAATTCTCCGATGAGTCGACGCGTGATCTGTGGGGCCAGTTGCGTGAGCTGGCGCGGGCGGGGGAGGAGATCCACGTGAGGGCCTCGCGGGTTGCCGGTGAGTTGGCCCGGGCGCAGGCAGCCGCAGACCTGGCGCGCCAGAACGACCTGATCGCCCGCGGGCGGCTCGCGCCGCGGCACCGCAAGAGCGCCGCCGACCTGTTGGCCGAGGCGATGGCCTGCGTGCAAGACACCGCCATCGCAACCCTGGGCGGGCCGGTCGGG
>JBDIAM010000466.1:0-2796 GCA_039812445.1 Piscicoccus intestinalis
GTGGCGACCGGGCTGACTCCCGAGATGGTCGCCGCGGTCAGCAAGCTCATGCGCAACCAGGACCTCATCGCGGTCGCCCGCGCGGTGCCCGTGACGAGCGCGTTCCGCACGACGATCGGCTTACCGGGGCGGCTGGCCACCCGGCTGCAGCCCAACCACCCGACCGACGACGAGCGCGGGGTCGCGGCCGCCGTGCTCGACGGGCTGCTGCTCGGCGCCGGCGACGCGGTCGTCGGGATCAACCCCGCGGGCGACTCCCCGCAGGTCACCGCCGACCTGCTGACGCTGCTCGACGACGTCCGCACGACCTACGACATCCCCACACAATCCTGTGTGCTCACCCACGTGACGACGACGATCGGGCTCATCGAGGCGGGCGCCCCCGTCGACCTGGTGTTCCAGTCGATCGCCGGCACCCAGGGCGCCAACGCGGGGTTCGGGGTCGAGCTGTCGATGCTCGCCGAGGCGAACGCGGCCGGGCGGTCGCTGCGGCGGGGCACCGTCGGCGAGAACGTCATGTACTTCGAGACCGGTCAGGGCTCGGCGCTGTCGGCGGGTGCGCACCTGGGCAAGGACGGGCGGCCCGTCGACCAGCAGACCCTCGAGGCCCGCGCCTACGGCGTCGCCCGCGCTTTCGACCCGCTGCTCGTCAACACCGTCGTCGGCTTCATCGGCCCGGAGTACCTCGCCGACGGCAAGCAGATCGTGCGCGCGGGGCTCGAGGACAACTTCTGCGGCCGCCTCCTCGGGCTGCCGATGGGCGTCGACGTCTGCTACACCAACCACGCCGACGCCGACTCCGACGACATGGACACCCTGCTCACCCTGCTGGCCGCCGCCGGCACCGCGTTCGTCATCACGGTGCCCGGCGCCGACGACGTCATGCTCGGCTACCAGAGCCTGTCGTTCCACGACGCCCTCTACGCGCGACGCACCCTCGGGCTGCGACCCGCGCCCGAATTCGAGGCGTGGCTGCTCGGCCTCGGCCTCGTCGACGAACGCGGCTTCTCGACGCCCGTGCGGCTCGACCGCTCCCCGCTGCGCTCGCTCACCGACGCGCCGGCCGCGGGGCGCTCGTGACCGCCGTCGACCCCTGGAGCCGGTTGCGGTCCGCCACCCGGGCCCGGATCGGTCTCCCGCGGACCGGGGACACCGTCTCCACGGGGGCGCTGCTGGAGTTCCGGGCGGCGCACGCGGCCGCGCGTGACGCGGTGCACGAGCCCCTCGACGTCGACCGGCTCTACCGGCAGCTGGCCGAATTGGGGTGCGGCAACCCGCTGGTCGTCCGCAGTCGCGCCGAGGATCGAGCGACCTACGTGCGCCGGCCCGACCTCGGGCGTGAGCCGTCCGACCTGAGCCACCTCGCGAGCGCGCACGCCCTCGACGGCTACGACCTCGGACTCGTCGTGGCCGACGGGCTCTCGCCGCGGGGCGTGCAGGCCCACGGCGCGGCCCTGTGCGAGGCGATCCTCGGCGCGCTGCCGCGGGCGATGACGGTCGCCCCGCCCGTCATCGCCACCCAGGCCCGGGTGGCGCTCGGCGACCACGTGGCCCGGGCCCTCGGCGTGCGCACCCTGCTGGTCGTCATCGGCGAGCGGCCCGGGCTCTCGGTGCCGGAGAGCGTCGGCGTCTACCTGACCCACGACCCCGCTCCCGGCCTGCCCGACTCCCGGCGCAACTGCGTCTCCAACGTGCACCCGCCCGACGGGCTCTCCTACGAGGTCGCGGCGCGCACCGTCGTCTCGCTCGTCGCGGGCGCCCGGCGGCTCGGCTCCTCCGGGGTCGCGCTGAAAGACGTCGCGCCCCGGGTCGACGCCGAACTCGACGACTGAGTCGGGTCGGTGGCTCAGGCCTGCGCGGCCGGTGCGGCCTGTGCGGGAGGCAGCGTGCTGCCGAGGCGGTCGCGGGCGGCGCGGCCGCGATGCTGCGCGGGCACCGTGCCGGTGGCGGCGCCCAACCCGACGCGGGCGCCGTTGGCGTAGATCGTCTCGATGCCGCCCGCCGGCACGACGAACGTCTCGTGCCAGATGCCGACCGCCTCGGGGTGCGCGCGGGCGGCCTTGTTGAAGGCCCGCCACGCCGGCACGTGCGCCTGGTCGCCCAGGGAGGCGTAGGCGTACAGCTGCTCGACGCTGCGCCAGTACTGCACCACCCAGGGGCCCTTGCCGCCGAGCAGGGTTTCGGCGCCGAGGAACCCCAGGTCGGGTGCTTCGCCGCGGGCGGCCTCGGCCTTGTTGCGCTCCAGCTCGGCGAGCATCCTCGGCATCGACGTGAGCACCGGCAGCCACAGGTCCGGCCGGTGCGGCTTGCGGATCGTCATCCCGATGTGGAAGACGACGAGACCGCCGTCGTGAGCGTGCGTGTGCCGTTCCATGGCCATCCCCGATCTATTAGATAGTGCGACTCCCCAATATTGGATAGTGTTAGTCTCCATTGTCAAGAGAGGGAGGTTCTGGCATGCGGATGGCGGGTCTGGCGCAGGCCACCGGGGTGCCGGTGGCGACGTTGAAGTACTACCTGCGCGAGGGGCTGCTGCACCCCGGGCGGGCGACGTCGCGGACCCAGGCCGAGTACGACGACAGCCACGTCGAGCGGGTGCGCCTCGTGCGGGCGTTGCACGAGGTCGGGGGCTTGGGCCTCGCCGCGGTGGGCCGGGTGCTCGCCACCATCGACGACCCGCAGGTCGAGCGGCTCGGGGTGCTCGCAGCCGCGCAGCAGTCGCTCTACGGCGAAGCCCCCGACGACCCGGACGACCCGGACGGCCCGGACGGCCCGGACGGCCCGGACGGCCCGGAC
>JBDIAM010000467.1:0-2792 GCA_039812445.1 Piscicoccus intestinalis
TCCACCCGGACGGGCGCATGTTCTACACCGCGGAGGGAGCCATCTGGCACCGTGCCTGGACGCCGCCGGCAGCTGCGGGGCCGGCGGGTCGCGTCGGGTTCGTGTGCCCGATCGACGTGCGGGCTGCGGACTACCGTCGACGACCGACCTCGATGGACGATCGCGCCTCGCGGCCGGTGGTCGGGATCGGCAGCCCGGTCATCAGCCCAGACGGCCGATCGGTCGCCTTCCGTGCCCTCGGCGATCTGTGGACGATGCGCTTCGGGAAGACGCCGGCCGCTGTCGGCGGCGACTCCACGTGGTGGTGGAGCGACCCCGACTTCTCCGCAGACGGTCGCCGGCTGGCGTACTGCAGCGACCGGGGCGGAACGATCAACATCTGGGTCCGCGACCTGGCCTCCGGAGACGACACCCAGGTCACGCACTTCACCGACTCTGCCGCGCTGTCCGTGCGATGGTCGCCGGACGGTCGCGACATCGCCTTCCTCGACCAGGAGGGTGCGTTGTTCACGGTGGACGTCGCCTCCGGAACGGTTCAGAAGGTGTTCGACGCCACGTTCGAGCCCGGTCGCCCCACCTGGTCACCGGATGGGCGGTTCCTCGCGCTCGCGGCGGTACAGCCGTATTCCAAGCGGTTTCGGGAGGGCCTGAGCAAGATCCTCGTCATCGACCGCACGACCGGGGAGGCGGTGTACCACGATGCTGCGCCGCACACGTCGCTGCAGACCCGCGGCGACGACGGCCCGGTGTGGTCGCCCGACGGCACCCACCTGCTCTTCGCGATGAAGTCGGTGCTGTGGGTCATGCCGATGGGCCGCGACGGGAGACCGAGCGGTCCGGCCCGGCAGATCACGCACGAGCTGTCCGACGCACCCACCTGGGCCGGTGACTCGCGCACGATCCTGTACCTCTCCGGGGGCAGGCTGCGGCGCACGCGGCTGACCGGCTCCGGGGTCACGGGGACGAGGACGATGGCGATGCGGCTGACGTGGCGCAACCACCCCGGTCATGATGCCGGGGACCTGGTGATCCGCGCCGGCCGGATGTGGGACGGCCAGGCGGAGTCGGTGCGCCGCGACGTCGACATCGTCGTGCGCGGTCAGCGCATCGTCTCGATCGCCCCGCACTCGGACGCGGTGACCGGCGCGGCCGCGACGCTCGTCGACGCACGGGACAAGTTCGTCATGCCCGGTCTGATCGACTGCCACCATCACCGTCAGATGGCCGGCTACGCGTACGGCAACCGGCAGCACCGGCTGTGGCTGGCGCTGGGGTTCACGACGACGCGGTCACCGGGCGATCCGGCCTACCACATGGTCGAAGACCGGGAGGCCGTCGGTTCCGGAGCGCGCCTGGGTCCGCGGTTCGTGGGCACTGGCGAGGCTGTCGATGGATCACGCATCTACTACAACTTCATGAGGCCGACCTACGACTCCCGGCAACTGCGGCTCGAACTCGAACGAGCGCAGGCCCTCGGCTACGACCTCATGAAGTGCTATGTGCGGCTGCCGGTGGTGTGGCACAAGCAGGTCATCGAGTGGGCCCACCGCCGCGGCATCGAGGTGACCTCGCACTACCACTACCCGGCGATGGCGTTCGGTGGCGACTGCACCGAACACGTCGGCGCCACGAACCGGTTCGGGTACTCGCGGACGGTGACGAACGTCGGATCCGGCTATCCGGACGTCGTCCGGATGTTCGCGGCCTCCGGGATGCGACGCACCCCGACGCTGTTCAACTCCGGCACCTTGTACCGCGAGGATGACTCACTCGTGCGCGACCCGCGCGTGCGCGCCCTCAATCCGATGTGGCGACTCGCCGAGCTGGAGAACGAGGTGAAGACGGCCCGAACCGAGGACCAAGCGGTGACGAGAGCCGACCTGCGGCGCCGCGTGGAGCAGTGCCTGGCGATCACCCGAGCGGGCGGCAACATCATCATGGGCACCGACAGCCCGATCGACGATCTCGCGGTCAGCTCGCACATGAACCTGCGCGCGATGGTGGAGTACGGCTACACCCCGCGGCAGGCCCTCATGACGGCCACGTCGGCCGCCGGCCGGTATCTGGCGCGGCCGCTCGGCGTGCTCCGCAAGGACATGCTGGCCGACATGGTCATCGTCGATGGCGACCCGCTGCAGCGCATCGAGGACGCCGCCAACGTCACGACCACGATCGTCGGTGGTCGGGTGCACACCGTCACCGACCTCGTGGCGCCGTACGCCGACAAGCCCGGCTCGGGCTCCGGCGCTGCTCGGGGCCGGGAGTCGGCCGGTGGCCAGCAGAGCTTGCGGCGCAACCGCATTCGCGCGCGGGTGCCCCGGCATCCCGACACGAAGGCCTACTGGTGGAACCATCCGACGGTGCTGGCCCAGGCACGGCGTTCGTGCTGCCACGACCACTGAGGCCTGCGCGACTGCCCCCGGTGCGGCGGCGGGGCGGTCTTGACCGCGGCCGCGGTTACTCGTCGCCGGTCTGCACGACGTCGTCGAGGGAGTCGGGGTCGTAGTCGTCGCGGTCGACGCGCGGCCGGGGGCGCGGGGCCCGCGGTTCGGGCAGGTCGAACAGGCCGTCGGGGTCGCTGGCCAGGCCGCCGCGGGGGCCTGGCGTGGTTTCGTCCGGGGCGGCGGCCGTGCCGTCGGCGGCCGCGGCGCCTCGCGTTCCGTCCGTGCTTCGCGTTCTGCCGGTGCCGCCCGCGCCGTTCGGACCGCCCGTTCCGCCTGTGCCGTCGGTGCCGCTCGGGCCGGCGCCGCTCGAGCCGTCACCGCCGGAGCCCGGGTGCTCACCGGGCGCGA
>JBDIAM010000468.1:0-2781 GCA_039812445.1 Piscicoccus intestinalis
GGGATCGGTGCTCTCCCGGATCTGCGCCGAGGCCGGTTACGAGCCGCGAATCGCCTTCGCCGCCAACGACTATCAGGAGGCGCAGGGCATGGTCGCGGCGGGCATCGGGATCTGCCTGGCGCCCAAGCTGGCCACCATGACGTTGCGCCCGGACGTGTACGCCGTGCCGATCACCGGCGACCCGGCGCCGCGGCGGATCTTCCTCGCGCAGCTGCGGGAACGGCGGCGCTCGCCCGCGATGACCGCCGCCGCGGCCGTGCTCCGCGGGTGCGCTCGCGAGTTGGCGCGGGCGCGGCCCAGCGTCGCGCAGTCCTAGCCGTCGGGTCGGCGCTCAGCGCTCGGAGTGGTCGAACGTGCGGTAGAGGCAGAACTCGTTGCCGTCGGGGTCGGCGAGCACGATCCAGGAGGTGCCGCGCATCTCGACCGAGCCGATGCGGCTGGCGCCGAGGCCGACGATCCGTTCGACCTCGGTCTCCGCGGCGGTGACATCCGGAGCCTGCAGGTCGATGTGCAGCCGGTTCTTGCCCGGCGTGGGGTGGGCGACGTACTGGAAGGCCAGCATCGGGTTCCAGTCGACCATGACGTATTCGCCCCAGTCGTAGCTGATCTGCGCACGCGTGACGTCGGCCCAGAAGGTCGCCAGTGACCTCGGGTCGGTGGTGTCGAAGACGACCGCACGCATGGACAGCATCGATTCAGAGTAGCCGTGGGGTCGCCGGTCGGGCCTGTGGTCACGACCCACCGTGCGCTCAGCGGATGTGGCTATCGTCACCCCGCCCCGCCGCGCCGCCGCCGTCGGTCGGTCGAACGGGCGGGCACGGGAGTTACTCCGCGAGGAGCGCCCCGGTGATGCGGTGCAGGGAGACCGAGGGCAGATTCGCGGAGGCGGTTCCGTTGGCCGAGCGGGAGCGGTCGGCGCGGCGCGCGGGAGCGCCCGACTCCGACTCCAGGTGGCCGTGGATGCGTCCGCCCTCGACACGCACCGGGTGCAGTAGCACGCGCCGGGTGCCACCCGCGGAGTCGGCGAGGCCGATCCACACCGCGCCGCGCCGGGCGATCGCCTCGCGAACCAGCGCCAGCACGACCGTCGGGTCGGCCGCCGGTACCGACGGTCCCGAACTGTGCGACTGGGCCGCTGCCTCCCGGTCGCGCGCCTCCTGTCCGGCCCGCATCTGCGTGACGAGTGCGCGGGCGTCGGCCGGAGTCGGTCCGAGCAGCGTCACCGCCGGCAGCTCGCGGCGCCGGGTGCGGCGCTGCTCCGGGCGGTCGCCGAGCACGATGCCGTCGGCCCCCTCGAGCACGGGGCTGGCGCCCGCCGCGCGCAGCGCGTCCAGCAGCCCGAGCGGCTCCAGGGCGCTGACCAGCACGGTCGGCGCCAACCGCCGCAGCCCCGCCGACGCCAGCGTCCGCTCCGACACCAGCGCGTCGAGGGCGGCCGGGTCGTCGCAGCGCACGTACGAGGAGACGGCGCCGATCCGCAGCGCGCCGTGCCGGCGAGCCACGTCCCCGACGAGATAGGTCAGCGGCTGCGGCAGCGGGGTCGCACTCGCGCCGGCCAGCGCGTCGAGCAGCCGGTGGGCGTCCCACCCGGCATCGAGGCAGCGCCGCACGCTCGCGGGCGTGAACCGGAACACCGACGCGCCCCCGCGCGACTCCGGCTCCGCGGTCAGCCGCAGCAGCGCCCCCAGCCGCGGACCGAGCGGTCCCGGGACGACGGCGGTCAGGTCGGCCTGCACGATCATCTGTTCCACCGGCTCCGGCAGCATCGCCGCGACGCCGTCGAGCACCTCCTCCGGCGGCGGGCTCGACCGATCGTCGGCCTCGGGCTCGGCGCCGACGGCCGCGATGGCCTCGGCGGCCAGCAGGGCCCGCACCGGCCCCGGGATCGCGCCGCGACCGGTGACGCCGAGCCACTCGGCCCCCCGGCACGTCGCGTCGACGGCCTCCTGCACCGCGGCGGCCGGACGCAGCGGATGCCGCCAGCGCAGTCGCGCCACGAGATCGGGCTCCGCGACGAGCCGTCCGGGCGGCACGCCGAGCAACTCGGCGAGGACCTCGCGGCGCAGCAGCCGAAGCCGCGGCCACGACGCGCCCTCCGAGAGCGCGTTCACCGCCCCGGCGCCAGGCGCGCCGACGGGCCGGCTGCCGACCCGGTGGGGCGCGCGGGTGGATCGCAGCCAGGCGCGCACGAGCTCGCTCCAGCGCGCCGCGGTCGGCCGGTCGCTCCAGTCGTCGTAGGAGTGCGTCGGGGTCCAGGCCGGGTCGAGCCGGCCGTCGTCGGCGACGAGGCCGGCGTCGTGGGCGAGCTCGACGACGAACGCCGCCAGGTCCAGCGGCACCTCGAGCGACTCGGCGACCGCGCGCAGGTCGCGCACGGCCAGCCCGCCGGAGCGCAACACCCGAGGCGGGTCGGCGCCCCAGCGCGCGACGAGCTCCTCGACGAGTTCCAGCAGATGCACGGCCTGCCCGCCCGCGACGGCCGCGAGCCGCTCGTCGGGCGCGTCGTCGCCGCCGAGCGGAGCCGGGTCGAGGGCCGGCTCCCGATGGAGCCGCCCGCCGCGCAGCCGCAACGCCCGCTCGCGCGGAAGCACGACCTGCCCGTCGGCGCCCGGAACGAGCCAGCCCGCACTCAACAGGACGCGGCCCGCCTCCGCCGCGGCACCCTGCGCAGGCAGATGCCCGACCGGCGGACCCCACGTGAGCCGGTCGAGAATCGCCCGCTCGTGCGGCCCGAGGTCGGCCGGCGCGATGCCCGGTTCGTCGCCGGGCGTCTCGCCGGGG
>JBDIAM010000469.1:0-2777 GCA_039812445.1 Piscicoccus intestinalis
GACGGCGACGAGGCCGGTGGCGCGCTCGACGAAGACCATCTGGCCGTGGATCCCCAGGGCCAGCTGCACGGGGCCGGAATCACCGGGCACGAACCAGAACTGGTTGCGGTACCAACCGCCCGGCATGAACGGCTCGTTCTCGCCGACGGCGAACGCGTCGCGCACGTCGGCGGGCGGGTAGCAGGCGCTGGTCATCCACTGAGCCGGCACGACCTGACGACCGTCGACCTCGCCGTCGGCGGCGACCATGAGGCCGAAGCGCGCGAGATCGCGCAGCGTCGTCGAGACGCCCCCGTCGTGGATCGCGGTGGCCAGCGGGTCGACGGTCACCTCCGCATCGTGGAACGCCCCGATCGGCATCCACAGACGCTCGCTGATCAGGTCGGCCATGCGGGCGTTGGCCGCCCGCTCGAACACCCACCCCAGGGCGTCGGTGTCCATCGAGCGGTACACGAACGCGCCGCCGTGCTGCGCCTGCTGCTCGGTCGTGAGGATGTAGGGGTACATGCCGAGGGGGTCGCCGTGGTTGCGCGGCGCCCAGCCCATCGAGCGCTCCATGACGCGGACCTCGGACGTCGGGTCGAGGTAGGCCTCGCTGAACCGCACCCCGGTGCGCATGTCGAGCAGGTCGCGCACGCGGCACCCGGCGTAGCCCGAGCGCGCCAGCTCGGGCACGTAGTCCTCCGCGGGCGCCTGCGGGTCGAGCCGCCCGTCGGCCACGAGCGTGGCGCCGACGCACGAGACGAGGGACTTGCTCACCGACATCACGAGGTGGCGGGTGCGCCGGATCATCGAGCCGAGGTATCGCTCGGTGACGATGCGACCGCGGTGCAGCACGAGGAAACCGTCGGTCTGGGTCGCCGTCAGCAGCTCGTCGAGCGTGGGCGCCCAGTCCAGCCCGGTCGCGACGTCGCCGAGGTCCAGCGGCTGCTCGGGCAGTTCGCGGGGGGTGTCGTTGCCGTGGATGACCTGACTCGGCATGAGCTCGCGCATGTGCTGGAACGACCAGCGCACGTTCTCCGGCTCCTGCCAGTTGGCCAACGACACCAGCGGCCGTTCCATGACCAGCAGCGGCTGGGCCTCCTCCACGTGATCCCAGGCCGACCCGGGCTCGGGGCGGTAGTAGGGGTGATCGACGTGGAACGACTCGGCACTCATGCGGGAAATGCTATGCCGACCCCATCCGTCAAGTCACATTTGACGATCCGCCAGTCGTCAAGTAAGAATTGACGTCATGAACATCTTGACGATGCAGCCGACTCCGCCGACCAAGCCCGACGACTGGCAGGGATGGATCCGCTACGGCCTGCAGTGGGCCGCCCTCGGGGCCGCCGCCCCTGCCCCCGCTCGACCCCGCACCGCCTCCGAGACCCGAAGCTGCCCGGACCCGTGGGGCGAGCGCTGGGAGGGCCACTCCAGCCCGCGCTGGACGGCCGCCCCCGCCGCGAGCGCACCCGCCGCCCCGAGCACGTCGAGCACGACCGACGCCCCGGACCGGCGGCTCGCGTTCGTCGGCTACCGCGAGGAGACCCCGGGCGAGCGCTGGCGAGCCCTGTTCCAGGCGACGTGGCCGGCTTACCGCGCGTGGTACCTCAGCCAGGGCTGGGAGGCTCGGCCGACGCTCGCGGAGGCCGAGGCCCGGCTCCGCGAGCACATGCCGGAACTCGTCGACACGTGGCTCGCGCTCGTCGCCCGCACCGGCCCCGACCCGGTGGCCGCGCGGATGCTGACGATGTGGAACCTGCCGCTGTTCGCGACCGGCTGCTCGCAGGTCGTCATCACCGGCGAGAGCCCCCGGCTCGTGCGCAACTACGACTACGACCCGAACCTCTTCGAGGGCGTCGTCGCGTCGACGAACTACTCCGGCCGCCGCAAGGTCATCGGCACCTCCGATCTGCTGTGGGGACTCGTCGACGGCATGAACGAAGACGGCCTGACGGTCAGCCTCACGTACGGCGGCCTGCCCACCGGCCCGGACGCCCCCGCCGGCTTCGCCGTGCCGCTCGTCGTGCGCTACCTGCTCGAGACGTGCGCGACCGTGCCGGAGGCGGTCGAGACGCTGAAGCGCCTGCCGATCGCCCAGTCGTACAACCTCGCCCTGCTCGACACCCACGGGGCGCACGCCGCGGTCTTCGTCGGCCCCGGGCGCGAGCCGGAGGTCTCCGACCTGCGGGTGACGACGAACCACCGGCTGGGCGTCGTCGAGCGCCCCGACGTGGCCGGCCCCCTGGAGAGCAAGGAGCGTCAGGACCTGCTGCTGGACGCGCTCGAGGAGCCCGCCGACGAGCAGGTCGCCCGCTTCACCCGGGAGCCGGTGCGCCGGCAGGACTACGCCCGCGGCTTCGGCACCCTCTACACGGCCGAGTACCGCCCGGCGGAGGGCACCCTCACCTACCATTGGCCGGACGCCACGTGGCGCCGCGGATTCGATGACGGGGAGGCCGAGGTCGAGGTATGGGTGAGGCAGAACCACTGACCGGCGCCGAGGTCGAGCGCGCGGCGCAGGAGATCCGCACGCGAGTGGCCGCGCTCGCGGCGAGCACCGACCCGGCGGCCTTCCGCGAGTTGCTCGCGCTCAGCGAGCAACTCGGCCTGGCCATCGGGGAGTCCGCCCGCAACCTCGCCGCCAGCGGCTCGTGGAGCCGGGTCGCCGAGCAGGCCGGCACCACCAAACAGGCCGCCTGGTCGCGCTGGCACTGAACCCGCGCCATCCGCGTCACGCACGTCACCCGCGTCACGCGTCGCGGCGGGGGCGCGCACCGTTTCACCGCGGTGCG
>JBDIAM010000470.1:0-2764 GCA_039812445.1 Piscicoccus intestinalis
TACAACCCGTGGCTGGAGCATTTCCACCGCTTGGGCTCTCACGCACTGAAGCTGATGGCTCTGACGGTGGCACTCCAGCGCGATGTGCTCCACGTCTATCGGGATCTCGGCAAGATGTACGGCGAGCCGAAGTTCCTGCAGCGGTACCAGGCCTACGTCGAGAAGGTCACCGGCGCCAACGTGCAACTCGTCGAGTCGCTCTCGCGCGACTACGACAAGCCGGAGTTCGGCCTGCAGTTCACCGAGATCGAGGGACACGCGGTCGCGGTGCGCGAGGAGATCGTGGCCAGCAAGCCGTTCGGCAACCTGTTGCACTTCCAGCGCGACACCGACCGCAACGACCCGAAGTTCCTGCTCGTGGCGCCCCAGTCGGGGCACTACGCCACGCTGCTGCGACCGACGGTGGAGCGGCTGCTGCCAGAGGGCGAGGTGTACATCACCGATTGGATCAACGCCCGCGACGTGCCGCCGGAGGCCGGGGAGTTCAACCTCGACACGTACGCCGACTACGTGCGGGAGTTCATCGAGCTGCTCGGCACCGAGGTCAACGTGCTCGCGATCTGCCAGTCGACGGTGCCGTCGGTCATGGCGATCTCCCGGATCGCCGAAGACGACCCGGAGAAGCAGCCGGCGACCCTGACGGTCATGGCGGGTCCGCTCGACCCGGGCGCGGCACCGACCGAGGTCACCAAGCTGGCCGACAAGATGCACCTGCCGAGCTACCTGCGCACCTTCATCACGGAGGCGCCCAACGGCCGCAAGGTCTACCCCGGCTACGTGCAGCTCATGTCGTTCATCGCGATGAACCCGAAGAACCACTTCTCCTCGCACCGCGAGCTGTACAACCACTACGTCGCGGACGACACGCACCCCGACGTCGTGCGCATCGAGCGGTTCTACCGGGAGTACTTCGCGGTGGCCGACCTGACCGCCGAGTTCTACGCCGACACGGTCCGGCGGGTGTTCATCAACAAGGAGCTCGCCAAGGGCACGATGACGTACAACGGTCGCCCGGTGAACCCGGCGGCGATCACCTGCCCGGTCATCGGCATCGAGGGTGCGATGGACGACATCTCGGCGCCCGGCCAGACGCGCGACTTCCTGGACCGGTTCACCGGCTCCAGCGACGTGTCGTTCTACGAGCAGGCGCACGCCGGTCACTACGGTGTGTTCGCCGGCGGCCACTGGCGTCGCGACATCGCCCCGCGGATCCTCGACAAGGTCCACGAGGTCTTCACGGCCAAGGGGCTGGAGTTCAGCAAGCCGCAGAACGAGACCATTCCGGTGGAGCCGTACCAGCCCGTCGTCGCCGCCTGACGCCGGGCACGCACGGCACACACGGCACACACGGCACACACGGAACGTACGAAACGCACGGCACGCCGAAGGGCCGGGAGTTGGTGCTCCCGGCCCTTCGGCGTTGTCGCGACGGGTCGCCTCAGCGCGTGGTGAGGAACTGGCGGCGGGCCTCCACCCCGGTGTCCGGGTTGTCGGTGAACAGCCCGTCGATGCCGGTGCGCAGGTAGAGCACCATCTCATCGATCGCCCGGCCGTAGGCGGCCGGGTCGGTGCCGTTGCGCAGGTCCTTGGCCATGAACGTGTTCTCGTTGCGGAACGTCCACGGCATGACCTTCAGGCCCACGGCGTGCGCATCGGCGACGAGGCTGGTCGGCGCGCCGAGGGTGTCGTCGGCCTTCTTGGGGATGACGAAGAACTTCTCCGGGCCGATGCCGTCGGCGAAGGTCGAGATCTCCTTCAGGCCGGCGGGTTTCATCCAGTCGGAGTACTTACGGGTGTCGCCCTTGCTCAGCAGGTCGTAGGGGCCGTCCCACCGACCGTCTCCGGTCCAGGCGAGGAACGTGGAGTTGGCCCGGTAGCCCATCTTCCGGACGGCCTTGAGGTTCGTGATCTCGAACGACTGCAGCCACAGCGGGGCGTTCGTGCGGTTCAGTCCGTGCGCGCGCACCTGCGACAGGAACGCCTTCTCGGGGTTGAGGCCCTTGGCGTGGAAATACGTCGAGTGCTTGATCTCGGGGATGATCCCGATCGTGCGGCCGTGCTCCTTGCTCAGCCGCTCCCGCAGCCTGAGCACCTCCTCGAAGGTCGGCACCTGGTAGCGGCCGTCGTACAGCGTGTTGTGCTGGCGCTCCTTCGGCAGGCGCTCCTTGGCGCGCAGCGTGCGCAGCTCGGCGAGCGTGAAGTCCTCGGTGAACCAGCCCGTCACGTCGGTGCCGTCGAGGTTCTTCGTCGTCTTGCGGGCGGCGAACTCCGGGTGGTCCGCGACGTTCGTCGTGCCGCCGATCTCGGGCTCGTGCCGGTCGACGAGCACCCCGTCCTTCGTCATGACCAGGTCGGGTTCGATGTAGTCGGCGCCCATGGCCACGGCCAGCTCGTACGCGGCCAGCGTGTGTTCGGGTCGGTAGCCCGAGGCGCCGCGGTGCGCCACGACGAGCGGCTGAGCGCTCCCGGCGCCGCCGCCGGTCTCGGTGCCGCTGCCGGTCTCGGTGCCACCGTCGGTGGGGGCGGTCGGGGTCGCGGCCGCGGGGGCCAGGGCGAGCGGCAGCGTCAGCGCCGCGACGAACCCGGCGGTCAGCAGCGTGCGGGAGCGAATCATGGCTGGCATCCCATCGGTCGATCGCCAACTGCGAGTAGCCGATCGGTGGCCGGCTCATGGCGGGTCGGCGAATCCGGCGGGCGGCGCCCCGACTCCGGTGGCGCGCCGCTCTCCGGTGCGCGCGGGACCGCGCTGCCGTCGCTGCCGTCG
>JBDIAM010000471.1:0-2757 GCA_039812445.1 Piscicoccus intestinalis
ACGAGAGGCCGGTGGCCCGGGCCTCGACGGGGAATGCGTCGGACATCACCGACGGGAGCGCACCGAAGTACAGCGCCTTCATCAGTCCGAGGATCGTCATGACGAGCGTGAGAGTGACGAAGGACGGCGAATTCGTCACCCACATGAACAGTGGAATCGTCAGCACGCCGATCGCCACCGCCGCCGGAAGCATGACCCGCAGTCGACCGACCCGGTCGGCGAGCAGGCCGACGAGCGGCGTACCGAGGGTGAGGATGACCCCGGTGACCAGCAACGCCGTGAACGACAGCGACGGGTCGATGTGCAGCCTGCTGATCGCGAACGTCGGCAGGTACTGGAGGATGAAGTTCAGCGCCGTGGAGACGACGAGCGCGCCGCCGGCGATGAGCAGCCCGCCCCAGTGCCGCCGGAACACGTCGATGATCGGCGAGCCCTGGGGCGCGTCGGCACGCGCCTCGTGCCGCTGCATCTCCGGGCTGTCCGC
Source organism: Piscicoccus intestinalis (assembly GCA_039812445.1). Lineage (GTDB taxonomy): Bacteria > Actinomycetota > Actinomycetes > Actinomycetales > Dermatophilaceae > Kineosphaera > Kineosphaera intestinalis_A. The sequence goes on from JBDIAM010000471.1 coordinate 485, forward strand.
GACGTTCCGACGGATGTACCAACCGACCGGTCCAATGAGCAGACCGAAGAAGAACGGGACCCGCCAGCCCCAGGCGAGCATCTGTTCCTGCGTGAGCACGCTCGTCAAGCCGGCAGCGAAGCCCGCCGACAGCAACGTGGCCAACCCCTGGCTAGCGAACTGAAAGCTCCCGAAGAAGGCCTTGCGGCCCTGCTGCTGTTCGACGAGAAACGACGTGGCGGCGCCGAATTCACCACCGGCGGCGAAGCCCTGAATGAGTCGGGCGACAACCATGCCAACGGTGGCGGCCACCCCCAGAGTCTCGTACCCGGGCATCGTCGCCATCAGGAACGTACCGAGCACCATGAGCCAGATGGTCAGTACAAGCGCCTTCGTACGGCCGTGTCGGTCGGCGTAGGCGCCGAGCACAAGTCCGCCGAGCGGACGGATGAGGTACGTAGCACCGAAGACCGCGAAGGCGGACAGGGTCTGCACGCCAGGTGCGCCCTGCGGAAAGAAGACCTGGCCGATGTAGATCGCCATGAGGGCGTAGATCGCAAGGTCGAACCACTCGAGGGCATTGCCGATGGTGGCCGCTGCGACAGCACGCACCGTCGAAGTACGGCGCCCAGGCGCACCCGGTGTGGGCCGGGTCGGCCGGGTCGAGGTGTTCATGGGCGCGTCCTTCGTCTGGGCCCGCGGGCGGGGTCAGGTGTCGACCGGGGTGTCGGGGCGTTCCCGAGGGCGTGGAAGAGGGCGGTGGCCAGCACCATCCCGTCTCGAGCGACGACCTTGAGCATGTGCTCGTCCGGCGCGTGCTGACGACACCCAGGGTGGGAGTGCGGGAGCCAGATCGTCGGCAGCCCGAGCACATCAGTGAACACGTAGTTAGGTAGGGACCCACCGATATTCGGCAGGCCCGCGAGCTCGCCGTCGGTATTCGCGGCGAGCACCTGCGCGGCCCAGCTCACCCAGGGATGGTCCGGGTCGGTGCGGCTGGCGGCGAAGCTCATGGTCTCGCGCACCCGGACCATCGAGAAGCCGAGCCCATCGAGGTGCTCCTGCACCCGAGTCGCCACGTTGCTGATATCGGTTCCGACGACGAACCGCAGCTGCAGGCAGGCGCGCGCGCGACCCGGGATGGCATTCACCGGCCGGTCGACATCGCCGCTGCCGATTGCCAACACCTCCAGGGTGTTCCACGCGTACAGACGTTCGGCGGGGCTCAGCTCGGTCTCACCCCACGTCGGGTCCGGCTCCGGGTCGTCCGGTTCGGAGTGCAGGTCGAGGCGGCCCAGCGCGGCGCGCACTGACTCCGACGGCGGGGGCGGTCGCAGCGCCTCCACACGCACCCGTCCGTGGCCGTCGACGAGGCTATCGATCGCCCCGGCCAGGGTGGTCGCCGGATTGCGCAGGATTCCGCCCCAGTTGCCCGAGTGGTAGGAGCCGAGCCGCAGGTCGACGTCGAGGTCCAGGTTGACTCCGCCACGGGCACCGAGAAACAACGTCGGCACGTCGACCGCGAGCCGCGGACCATCGGAGGCGATGAGCACGTCGGCCGCGAGCAGATCCCGGTGCTCTTGCGCGAACTCGGCCAGCCCCGGCGAGCCCACCTCCTCGCTCGTCTCGATGAGCACGGTCAGGTTGAACCCGAGCCGGCCCTGCTCGGCGAGCAGGATTCCCAAGGCGCTGAGGTTCACCAGGTGCTGTGCCTTGTTATCGGCCGCTCCACGCCCGTACCACCGCTCCTGAGAACCCGCCCCGGCCTGGGCGAGCCGCCAGGGATCGCGGTCGTGCGACCACTGCCCGGCCAGCCCGTCGACGACGTCGGCGTGTCCGTACACGAGCACCGTCGGCCGGTCGTCCGCCTCGTGTCGCCGGCCTACGAGCAGGGGACCGTGACCGGCGACCGGGTTGTCGAACCGTTCGACCACGCAGCCCAGCCCGGCGAGCGCCGGCTCGAGCACTTCCCGCAGATACTCGTCGATCGTGTCGACTCGGTCCGGCCCCGTGCTGACGGTCGGGAAGGCGACCATCCGCGACAACTCCTCGAAGAATCCACCGTCGTCCACGAAGCGCTCGGCAGTCTTCCGGAGCGCAGCGGGCAGCGGACGCGTCCACGGAGCACGCGAATTCGGGCGGCCACGAGTCATGCAGGACACCGTAGTGGCGCTCAGCGGGGCTGTCCGACCGTCAGCACGGCCTCGACTCTCAGCCCGGCGGCGGGCCGGAGGAGGTGCGGATGTGCAGACGTGCTTCGACGAGGTGGAGTCGGTGCGCCAACCGTGGGTTGT
>JBDIAM010000472.1:0-2743 GCA_039812445.1 Piscicoccus intestinalis
ACGGGTTTCGCCCACCGGGCCGCCGGGGCCGGCTCCGGCGGCGTCCCCGCGGGCTCCCCCGGGCCGCGCACCCGCTCGGCGTTGCGCTCGGCGCTCACCGTTGCGGTGAGAACCGCACCCGTCGGCTGCGAGCGCAACACCCAGGATGTGGACTCGGCGGCCGCTCCGCCGGGTGCCGACCGCGGCGATGACGACGACCAACGTGGTGGACATCGAGCGGCTCCGGCGTCAGCGCGATCACACCGGCCAGCCAGTGCCGCCGCTGATCTACACCCCCGACGCGGCGTTTCCGCGTGACCGGCGGTTCGTCGGACGCCTCATCGCGGCCCTTGACCACGCCTGCACCGCGATGCCGTCACCGCCGCCGGCGGCGTCCTGTGGCTCCGCTCGCCGACGTGAGCGGGCCCCTTCGATGGTTCTCGACACCTGGCCCTGCGACGTCGCAGCCCCGATCCGCCCGACTTTCGGGTGGGCAGCCGAGGGCTTGAGACGAAGTTGGCTTACATACTCGGATCTGACTCGAGCCGACAAGCGCTTGAGCTGCGGTGATGTCTGGGCCTGGCGGTCGCGGAGACGAGTACGTAAGCCAGCTTCGTCTCCGATCCACCGACCGGGCCCGGCTCAGCGCCAGGTGAGGCCGCGCAGCGTCGTGCGGGTGTCGGCCACCTGCCGGCTCACGGTGACCTTGGTCGTCGAGACCTTGCGCCAGCCCGCTCCCGACCAGCGGTAACGGGTGTCGGTGCCGGCGAAGCGGTTGGTGCCCTTGACCTGCCGGTAGTCGTGCCGGGAGACATATCGGGTGCCGCCGCTCTGGGAGAACGTGTAACCGCGGGCCACCCCGAAGTCGGTCCACATGAGCTCCCAGTTCGGCCAGCGGCGCGTCGAGCCCGCGGCCGGCACGAGCACGAGGCGTCCGTCGCGCCAGGCGTAGCTGCGGATGTCGGTGGCGTCGCCGATGCCGCCGACCAGGTCGAGCACGACCTCGTTGCCGCGGCGGCCGTCGATGCCGGTCATGCCCATCCAGAAGTCCGAGGCGTCCTGCATCTCGTAGCCGAGCCGGAAGTTCAGGTGGGCGCGTTGCCCCTTCGCCGTGCGCACCGAGAGCCGGTACAGCGAGCTCGACGTTCCGCGCGGCGGCACGAGCCGGAAGGTCGTCGTGTCGGCGCGGCCGTCGCCGTCGATGTCCGCGCGCGAGGTGACCAGGTTGCCGCGCGGCACCGGCTTCGGCTCTCCCGATCCGGTGACCTCGCCGGAGACCGAGCCGGAGACCGCAGAGGCCGAGGCCGACGATCCGGTAACCGCGCCCGTGGTCGAGCCCGTGGGCGGCGCGGCCTGAGCCGCGGATGCCCCGACGAGTGCCGCCGACGTGGCGAGCGTGGCCAGGCAGCGAATGGCATAGCGACGTGACATGACGATCCCCCTGTCTCGCGCACCTGAGGTGCGCCCCCGTGAGACGGCGCCCCCTGCGCCGTGATCTGAGCCTAGAACCGGCGCCCGTCCGGTCGAAGCACGTTCTCGCAGCGAAGGGGTCACGATCTGGTGACGCGCGGAGGCGGGGCCGGAGCCGGCCGGGCCCGGGCCGCGGGGCGCCGCGGCCCGGAGAGAGCCGACTGCCCGTCATCGCCCGCTTGTTCCATCTGGTTACCACGTTCGGGATGGCTGGCGATGAACGAGTTGAGCCACTGCATCCGCGGGTCGGTGGCCGCCCGCGCCCCCTCGGGGCCGAAACCCTCCCGGCAGCCTCTTGACACCACCGACCCACCTACGTGCAATATATTGCATGCCAGTTCCCACCGACGAGCGCGTCGGCTCCCAGCCCCTCCTGCGCGACCGGGCCTTCGTGCTCCTGCGCGCCGCGATCGTCGACGGCGTGCTCGAACCCGGCGAACAGCTGCGTGAGCAGGAGCTGCAGCGCTGGCTCGGCGTGAGCCGCACCCCGATCCGCGAGGCGCTGCTGCGGCTGCAGGCCGCCGGGCTCGTCGAGATGTCACCGGGGCGCTCGACGGTCGTCACGCCGCTGGAGAGCCGCGCGACCCGCGACGCGCGGCCCGTCGTCGCCGCCGTGCACCAGATCGCCGTCCGCGAGGCGCTGCCCCTGCTCACCGACGGGCACCTCCGGGCACTGCGCGACCGCAACGCCCGGTTCGCCGCCGCCCTCGAGGCCGGTAACACCGACGCCGCGCTCGACGCCGACGAGGCCCTGCACGCCCTCTTCGTCGACGTCGCCGGCAACTCCGTCGTCGCCGCCGTGCTCGACCAGTACAGCCCGCTGCTGCGGCGGCTGGCCCGCGCCCGGTTCGCCTCCCACGACGGGCGCGCCTCGGTCGCCGAACACGACGCCCTCATCGACGCGTGCGCGGCCGGCGACACCGACTCCGCGCTCGCCGTCGCCGAGCGCATCTGGACCCACCTGACCCCACCGGCCGACCCGACGGCCGCCACCGAGCAACCCGCCTGACCCCACCCGAAGGAGATCCCCCATGGCCATCACCGACTTCGAGCGCTACCCGCTGCTGTTCGGCCCCTCGCCCGTACACCCGATGACCCGCCTGTCGCAGCACCTCGGCGGCCCGGCGATCTGGGCCAAACGAGAGGACTGCAACTCCGGACTCGCCTACGGCGGCAACAAGACCCGCAAGCTCGAGTACATCGTTCCCGACGTGCTCGCCAAGGGCGCCGACACCCTCGTCTCCATCGGCGGCTTCCAGTCCAACCACACCCGCCAGGTCGCCGCCGTCGCCGC
>JBDIAM010000473.1:0-2743 GCA_039812445.1 Piscicoccus intestinalis
GATCCACGCCCGCAAGCCCGTGGACCTCGTGGTCGCCAGCGCGAACCCCAACGTCGACTTCATGGCCGCCGACATCCTCAACCGCCGCCACGGGGTGCCCTACGTCATGGACTACCGCGACGCGTGGATGCTCGACGTCTTCGACGGCGGCCTGCTGCACGAGGAGGGCGGCCGGGTCGACTGGCTCGAGCGCGGCCTGCTCGAGGGGGCCCGCGAGGCGTGGTTCGTCAACGAGCCGATCCGGGCCTGGCACGCGCAGCGCCACCCCGACCTCGCGGCGCGCATGCACGTGGTCGCCAACGGCTACGACGAGGAGTTCGCGCCCCTGCCGGCGCTGGAGCCCCCGGCGGTGCGCGACCCCGACGCACCGCTGACGTTCGGCTACATCGGCACCGTCTCCAAGAAGGTGCCGATCGAGGAGTTCGCTCGGGGATGGCGGCACGCCCGCCACGACCCGGCGTTGTGGGGCGCCCGCGCGCAGCTGTGGGGCTACCTCGGGTTCTACTCGCTGCCCGCCGCCGACATGCTCGCGCTCGTCGAGGAGTACGCCGACGACGGCCTGGAGTACTGCGGGCCGGTGCCAAAGCAGGACGTGCGCGCCACCTACGCGAGCTTCGACGCGCTGCTGCTCATCCTCGGCGCCGGCCGGTACGTGACCAGCGGCAAGGTCTTCGAATACACGGCGAGCGCGCTGCCGATCGTCTCCGTGCACGACCCGCGCAACGCCGCGACCGACATCATGCGCGGCTACCCGCTGTGGTTCCCCGTGCGCGACCTCGACCCCCACTCGATCGCCGCGGCCCTGGTCGACGCCGGCCACGCCGCCCGGAAGGCCGACCGCGCCACCCGCGAGGCCTGCCGCGACTTCGCCCGGCACTACTCGCGCGACCTCCAGCTCGAACCGCGCGTGCGGGCGCTGGCCGAGTCGCTGGTCGGCTCGGGCGTGCGGACGGGGGTGCGCTGATGCGGGTGCTCATCCTCGACTGCGGCCGCGGCATCAACCCGGCCAAGGTCGCCACCTGGCACGACAAGCTCGGGCTGCGCCCCGAGGACGACGTTGCACTGCTCAGTTGGCACAAGCCGGCCGAGCGGCTGCCGCTCGTCGCGCACCTCGTCGCCGGGCCGTCGCTGACCCTCGGCCGGGAGCCCGTGCCGCACCCGACCGCACCACCTGCCGCCGCGCGGTTCGCCGAAACCGAGACCGAAACCAAGACCGAGACCGAGGCCGAGATCGAGGCCGTCGCGGCGGAGCCGGACCTCGGCGGCGAGGAGATGTCCGAACAGCTCACCGACCCGGCCCGCCTCGCCCCGACCGACGCGGCGCCGCCCGCCTCCGGTGGTGCCGGGAGCACCGGCAGCACCGGCGCGGCGGACGAAACCGCGGTGGACGCGCCGGCGAGCGACGTGAGCGCGCTGCCCAGGACGCACCCGCGGCGGCTGGCCCACGGGCTGGGCTGGCGGTTGCGGCGCGGGCGGCTCGTCGCGCGCCGGGTGACCCGTTCGTCGGCCGGGCTCACGGAGCTGCCGTCGCACGTGGTGCGCACGGCGTTCCGGCGGCGCGGCAGCGGGATCCCCAACGAATTCGCGGTGTCGGTGCTCGCCTCCCGCCGCGCGGCGCGGCTCTTCGGCGGCGCCGACGTGGTCGTGCCCGTCGACGCGCTGTCGACCCGGGCGGCCTGGCTGCTGGCCCGGCGCGAGCCACGCCCCGACGTCATCGTGACGTTCCAGGCGGCCGAGCGGGTCATCGCGCAGCGCCGCGCAGAGGGTGCGTCTGACGCCGAGTGAGGTCGGTCACCCCTGACACGGGTCGGCGTGGCGCCCCCGGTGCACTGGTGCCGGAGGCGGCGAGCGTGTTGAATCGGGGGTATCGACCGCCCGCCGCGAAAGCAGGTTCAATGCCCCGACCGACCGTGCGTCCCGTCGTCCGGCGGCGGACCGCCGACGATCTCGCCGAGGGTTATCGGTTGTGCCGCAAGCTGACCCGCGCGCACGGCACGACCTACTACTGGGGCACGCTGTTCCTCCCCGCCGCCCAGCGTCGCGACGTGTACGGCGTCTACGCGCTGTGCCGGCTGGCCGACGACATCGTCGACGAACCCGACGCCGCCGGGTTCATCGACCTCGCGGTGCCGGCCGGGGCCGAGCCCGCGCAGCGGCTCGACGCGTTCGAGGAGCGCTTCTACGCCGAGTGGGAGCACGGCGACGACCCCCACCCGATCCTGGCTGCCATCGGCGACACCGCCCGCCGGCTCGACCTGCCCCGGGACTGCTTCGAGCGGTTCTTCGGCGCGATGCGCCTCGACCTGACCCGCACGAGCTGGTCGAGCTGGGCCGAGCTGCGCGACGTCTACATGGAGGGGTCCGCGGCCGTCATCGGCGAGATGATGCTGCCCGTGCTGCGCCCGCGCACCCCAGGGGCCAAGGAGCCGGCCCGGGCCCTCGGCCTGGCCTTTCAGCTGACGAACTTCATCCGCGACGTCGGCGAAGACCTCGACCGGGGCCGCGTCTACCTGCCCGCCGACGAACTCGCGCGCTTCGGCGCCGACCCGTGGGCGCGCACCGTCACCCCGGCCTGGCGCGACTTCCTCGCGGCGCAGATCGCCCGCAACCGGGCGCTCTACCGCGAGGCCGAGCCGGGAGTGGCCATGCTGCCTCCGGCCGCCGCGCGCTGCGTCGGCACCGCCCTGTCGATGTACTCCGGCATCCTGTCGCGCATCGAGGCCGCCGACTACGACGTCTTCAC
>JBDIAM010000474.1:0-2721 GCA_039812445.1 Piscicoccus intestinalis
TCCGACACCCAGCTCGCGCGGATGGCGCGGATGGTCGAGGACGCGCAGAGCGGCAAGGCGCAGGTGCAGCGGCTGGCGGACCGGGTCAGCGGCGTGTTCGTGCCGATCGTCATCGTGCTCGCGGTCGCGACGCTGGGCTTCTGGCTCGGGTCGGGAGCCGGGGCGGGCGCGGCGTTCACGGCGGCGGTCGCGGTGCTCATCATCGCGTGCCCGTGCGCGCTGGGGTTGGCGACGCCGACGGCGCTGCTCGTCGGCACCGGCCGCGGGGCGCAGCTGGGCGTGCTCATCAAGGGCCCGGAGGTGCTGGAGTCGACGCGTCAGGTCGACACGATCGTGCTCGACAAGACCGGCACGGTGACGACGGGTCGCATGGGTGTGCGCGACGTCGTCGTCGCCGACGGTGAGGACGCGGCCGACGTGCTGCGCGTCGCCGGCGCGCTCGAGGACTTCTCCGAGCACCCGATCGCCAAGGCCATCGCCGACGCCGCGCGCGAGCGGCACGGTGACCTGCCGCGGGTCGAGGGCTTCGAGAACATCGCCGGCCGCGGCGTGCAGGGCGTCGTCCACGCGGGCTCGGGCTCGGGTTCGGGTTCGGGCTCGGGCTCCGGCGACGGCTCGGGCTCCGACGGACATGAGGCGGGTCGCGCGACGGTCGTGGGGCGGCCGGCGCTGCTCGCCGACTGGTCGGCGCCGCTGACTCCGGAGCTGGAGGCCGCGATGACGGCGGCCGCGGACCGCGGCGAGACCGCGATCGCGGTGGCCTGGGACGGCGCCGCGCGCGGCATCATCACGGTGGCCGACGAGGTGAAGGACTCCAGCGCGCAGGCGGTCTCGCAGCTGCGTGGCCTCGGGCTGACGCCGGTGTTGCTGACCGGCGACAACGAGCGGGTGGCGCGCACGGTGGCGGGCCAGGTGGGCATCGACGAGGTCGTCGCCGACGTGCTGCCGCAGGACAAGGTCGCGCACGTCGCGCGGCTGCAGCAGCAGGGCCGGGTCGTCGCGATGGTCGGAGACGGTGTCAACGACGCCGCGGCGCTGGCCCAGGCCGACCTGGGGCTGGCGATGGGCACCGGCACGGACGCGGCGATCGAGGCCGCGGACATCACGCTGACGCGTGGCGACCTGCGCGTCGCGGGCGACGCGATCCGCCTCTCGCGGCGCACGCTGGGCACGATCAAGGGCAACCTGTTCTGGGCGTTCGCCTACAACGTGGCGGCCCTGCCGCTCGCGGCGGCGGGCCTGCTCAACCCGATGCTCGCCGGCGCCGCCATGGCCTGCTCGTCGCTCTTCGTCGTCGGCAACAGCCTGCGCCTACGCAGCTTCCGCTCCCGCATCGACGACTGACCCCCTTTCGCTGAGAACTGCGTGTCGTGGTGAGAACTGCTGTCCGTGTCGCAGTTGTCACCGTGACTCGCAGTTTTCAGTTTCCGTAGGGACGTGCGGAGAGGCGTTGGCGCAGGCGGGACGCGCGGGTCTGCGCATGCCACGGGAGGGTGAATCGAGGTGTAGACGGGATTGTGCACACCTGGCTACCTTCCAGTCGTGGCCGAGTCGACGACGATCCGCATCAGCCGTGACACTCACGCGTGCGTGACGCGGTTGGCGGCGCAGCGCCACGAAACCATCGATGAGACCGTGCGGCAGGCGATCCGAGCCCTGCGCCAGGACGAGCTGGCTCGGGACCTGACCGGGCCACTGACCGGCGACGCGACGGCCTGGCTGGAGACTGACCCCGGGTGACGTCGTTCGAACTAGATCTCGGCACGCCCGCCGGCAGCGAGGGGCTGCGTCGGTCGGCACTCGTGGTGACCGCAGCTCGTGTCCTTCGGGGCGATCCCAACGTCGTCCAGCCCGTCCCCTTGGCCCGGACCATTCGCCACAGTGGTGCCGAGGTGGTCATCGACCCCGACGACGGCAACGGCCTCGAGGCGCGGTCGTCGGCTCAGTGCCAGCATGTGCGGTCGGTCGCCACGAGCCGGATCTACGCAAGGACGGGCAACGTCGGCCCGGTGATCCTCGGCGAGGTGCGCGAGACGCTCGCGTTGTTGCTGGACCTGTAGGCGCACGCCCGACGCGCTCTCGTGTCAGACTGCACGGCGCGGTTCCCGCCGGAGGCGGTGTGCGTGTAAGGACGGGGCCGTGCGCATTCCGCCGATGACGCCGGCGACGACGAGTGCGCCGCCGAAGGTCTCGACGGGGTGGGGACGCTCGCCGAGCACGAGCCACGCGGCGCTCATGCCGACGACCGGCACCAGCATGGACCAGGGCGCGACGGTGCCCGCGGGGTGGCGCGCCATGAGCCAGGTCCAGATGCCGCTGCCGACGACGGTCGCGACGAGCACGGTGTAGGCGATGCCGAGCAGCGCGACGGGCGCCTCGAACGACGTGCTCATGGCCTGCGCGATCGCGTCCGGACCCTCGATGCCCAGCGAGAGGGCGAGCATGGGCACCGGTGGGACGACCGACATCCACATGGTCAGCCGCAGGGGGTGCTCGGGGCGGGCGGCGCGCGAGGCGAGGTTGCCCAGGGCCCAGCCGAGTCCGCCGAGGACGGTGAGGACGAACGGCAGCAGCGCCGCCCCGGCCATGCGCTGGGAGCCGACGACGGCCAGGCCGGCGACGGCCACACCGACCCCGATCGCTGCCCGCCGGCTCGGGCGGTCGCCCATGAGGAGCGCACCGAGGATGACGGTGAACGGCGCCGAGCTCTGCAACACGAGG
>JBDIAM010000475.1:0-2721 GCA_039812445.1 Piscicoccus intestinalis
CCTCACGCCCTACCGTGGAGTCACGCCTCCCGCGGGCGCGCCCCGACCCCATCCGCAGAATGAGCCATGGACCTGCCGAGACGCCCTGACCCGTTAGACCATCCCGAACCGGCCGACCGGCCCGACGCCGCAGCGGCCCGCGCCGCGTGCCGCTCGCACCACCCGAGGCCGACCTCATGACCGAATTTCTCGCCCTCCTCGGCGGCGTGCTCGTCGTCTTCGTCATCACGGTGGCCACCGGATACTTCGTCGCCCAGGAGTTCGCCTACATCTCGGTGGACCGCTCGCGGCTCGGCGCCAAAGCCGCCGCCGGCGACGACCAGGCCGAACGCACGCTGGCCATCACGCGCCGCACCTCGTTCATGCTGTCCGGCGCGCAGCTGGGCATCACGGTCACCGGCCTGCTCGTCGGTTACGTCGCCGAGCCGCTCATCGGCCAGTCGATCGGTTCGATGCTCGGCGGCGTCGGCGTACCGACGTTCATCTCCGTCGGGCTCGGCGCGGTGGTCGCCATCGCCTTCTCGACGGTCGTGCAGATGCTCTTCGGCGAGCTGTTCCCCAAGAACGTCGCGATCGCCCGGCCGGAGCCGCTGGCCTTGTGGCTGTCGCGCAGTACAACCATCTACCTGCGCATCCTCGGCCCGTTCATCTGGATCTTCGACCAGGCCTCGAACACGCTGCTGCGGATGCTGCGCATCGAGCCCGTGCACGACGTGGAGCACTCCGCCACCGCCCGCGACCTCGAGCACATCGTCGAGGACTCCCGCGAGAGCGGCGACCTGCCGGAGGAACTGTCGGTGATGCTCGACCGGATCATCGACTTCCCGCGGCGCACGGTCTCCCACGCGATGATCCCACGGTCGCGCACCGACGTGCTGCGCGACGACGACGACATCGCCGGCGTGCGCGAGAAGATGGCCGGCGGCCACTCGCGCTACCCGGTGCTCACCGGGGAGACCGATGACGTCATCGGCATCGTGCAGCTCGCCGACGTGCTCGCCACGCACCGCCCGCACACCGACTCCTTGACGACGATCATGCGCCCGCCGCTGGTCATCTCGCACCTGACCGCGCTGCCGGAGGCCCTGCGCATGCTGCGCGAGTCCCGCAACGAGCTCGCCTGTGTCGTCGACGAATACGGCGGGTTGACCGGGGTGCTGTCGGTGGAGGACCTCGCCGAGGAGCTCGTCGGGGAGATCACCGACGAGCACGACCCGGAGGCTCCCGAGTACGAACCCGTCGAGGGCGACGGCATCTGGGTGATGTCCGGGGACGTGCATGTCGACGAGGTCGAGCGGGCGCTGAACATCGACCTGCCGCGCGGCAGCTACGAGACGGTCGCCGGCCTGGTCATCGACCAGTTCGGCGGGCTGCCTCCGGAGAACACCCGGCTCGACATCGCGCTGCCGGACGACCCCGGTGACTACGCGCTCGAGGAACCGCCGCCGACGCGGTTCCTGCAGGTCGTCGTGCTCGACGTCGACCGGCATGTGCCGAGCCGGGTGCGCCTCACGCTGCCCGACGAACTGCTGCCGCAGAACCGTGGCAACGGGGCGAACGGGGGTGAGGACGCGTGAACGGGTGGATGACCGCGGCGATCACGGTACTCATCATCGGCTTGAGCGCCTTCTTCGTCGCCATCGAGTTCTCGCTGATCTCGGCCAAACGGCACCGCATCGAGGAGGCGGCCGCCACCTCCCGCTCGGCCCGCGCCGCGCTGCGCAGCTCGGCGGAACTGACACTGCTGCTCGCCGGCTCCCAACTCGGCATCACGGCCTGCACGCTGGCGCTCGGCGCGATCACCAAGCCCGCGCTGCACGACGCGATGGCGCCGCTGCTGTCGGACTGGGGACTCAACGCGCGGGTCGCCGACATCACCGCGTTCGTGCTGGCCCTCGTCGTCGCGACGTTCCTGCACCTGGTGATCGGCGAGATGATGCCGAAGTCGTGGGCGATCGCCCACCCCGAGCGGTCGGCGATCCTGCTCGCGATCCCGATGCGCGGGTTCATGTGGCTGACCCGGCCCATCCTGCGGGCCCTGAACACCTCGGCGAACCGGCTCGTGCGGCTCGTCGGCATCGAGCCCGTCGACGAGGTCGCCTCGGGGCAGGACCCCGACGCGCTGCGCCAGCTCGTCGAGCACTCGGCCAACGTCGGGGCGCTCGAGGCCAGCTACCGCACCCAGATCGAGGGGGCGCTGGAGCTGCGCGAGTTGACGCTGCGCGACCTCGTGCGGCCGCGCTCGGCGCCGACCGCCCTGCCGATCGGCGCGAACGTGCGCCAGGTGCAGGATCTGGCGCGGCGCTCCGGGCACCTGCGGGTGCTGCTGCGCGACCGCACGCGCTTCACGCACGTCGTGCACGTGCGCGACACGCTGTCGGCCGGTGACATCAGCGAGCCCGCGCTGCCGTTCGCGCGGCCGGTGTTCGAGCTGGCCGCCCGCACGCCGGTGCACGAGGCGCTCGCGACGATGCGGGAGACGAAGAACCACCTCATCATCGTCAAGGAGCAGGGCAAGACCGCCGGCGTCATCACCCTCGGCGACATCCTCACCCGCATCCTGCCGATGGCCCCGGAGCCCGATCAGGCCGGTCGCCCCGCGACCGGCACCGCCGCCAGCGCCCCTGGTCAGGCGCAGACCGTGACGTCCGGTCCCGGTGCTCAGCCCGCGCCCGAGGCGAGCGTCGCCTCGGGCGGCGGGGCCACCGTTGCTTCGGGCGA
>JBDIAM010000476.1:0-2719 GCA_039812445.1 Piscicoccus intestinalis
GTGCTGACCGTCGCGTTCCTGGCCTGGCCGGGAGCCGGACCGGCTCCGGTGGCCTCGCCCGCGAACGAGGAGTCCGCTCAGGAGGCGGTGGCCCGCGGACCGCACGAGGTGCGCACGCTGCGATACGGGGCCGGCCGACCCGGACCGTCGGCGGGCTACGGCCCGGGCGTGCCGGTGGTGACTCAGCCGGTCGACGCCTCCGCGGTCATCACCGGCTGGCCAGCGGAGATGACCCGGGCCTGGGGCTTCGACCCGAGCGCCCTGCCGCTCAACGGCACGGTGTGGATGCCGGCCGAGGCCGGGCGTTTTCCGCTCGTTCTCCTCGTACACGGCAGCTCGACCGTGCCCGACTCCGAGGCGGGCCTGGCCTACCTCGGCGAGCACCTCGCGTCGCGCGGCTACGTCGCCGCCGCCATCGACGAGAACTTCCTCAACCCCGGCGTGCTCGGCCCGGCCGTCGGCGGTCTCGACGCCGCCCGCTCCTGGCTCGTCCTGGCCCACCTGCGGCAATGGTCCGCGTGGGCCGGGCAGGGGCACGGTCCGTTCGGCGGGCGGGTCGACGTCGAGCGGGTCGGTCTCGTCGGGCACTCCCGGGGCGGGGAGGCGGTCGCCACGGCCGCCGCGCTCAACGCCGCCGGCACCTGGCCCGACGACCCCTCCGCGGCCATCGACACCGGCGCGGTCGTGACGACCGTCGCCGCGATCGCCCCCAGCGACGGCCTCTACCGCCCGGCCGGTCGGCCGGTGCAGCTGGCGGGCGTCGACTACCTGACGCTCGCCGGCTCCTACGACGCCGACGTCATGACGTTCGCCGGCGCCCGCCAATTCGCCCGCACCGAACCGGGACCCGGCCGGCGCAAGGCCGCGGTGCTGCTCGACGCGGCCAACCACAGCCAGTTCAACACGCGCTGGGGGCGCTACGACGGGGCCCTCGGGGCGGCCCGGGGCGTGCTGGCGACCGCGCCGCTGCTCGAACCGGAGCAGCAGCAGGCGCTCGCGACCGCCTACGTCGGCGCGTTCCTCGACCTCAGCGTGCAGGGCCGGGCGGCCAACGCCGCGTACTTCGAGGCGGCCGACGTCGCACCGTGGCAGCCGCGCGTCGCCGTCCGCCACCAGTTCGCCCGCGGAGACGGTGCGGGCATCGCCGGCCCCGACGTGACACCGGGCGCACCCGGAACCGCGCGGGAGGCGGACTTGCCCAGCCGGACCGGCTCCGGGGACGTGCCGGTGCTGCACGTCGATTCGGGCGCGCGCCTGGAGCTGCCGGTGGCCACGCTCGCCGAGCCGGACACGCCGCAGGCACGACTGGCCCTCGACCTGGCCGATGCCAGCACCACCCCGCCCGGCGAGCGCGCCGGCGTGCGGCTCACCCTCGAGGCGGCCGACGCGTCGGGCCGCACCGCGAGCGTGCCGCTGGGGGTGCTTCCGCCGCCGTTGCCGGGACAGTTCACCAAGCTGGCCGTGTTCCTGCCGGTGCCCGCGAGCGAGCCCACGCTGTCGACCGTCTCCGTGCCGCTGAGTGACCTGGGCCTCGACCTCGCGAAACTGAAGCGGGCAACCCTGGTCGTTCCGAGGGAGGCGACGGATGGGGTCTACGTCGGCCCGGTCCGTCTCATCCCCGACGATGGGGGCGCCCCCCGGCGTCCGTGAACCCGGCCGGGTGCGGACGTGTGGTCGGCGAGGACCGAGCCCATGATCGGCGCCGACGCTCCTACTCCAAGAACTCGATCCCGTGCCGGCGGCCGAGTTCGTGCACGTCGTCGGCACCGGCGTCCCATTCGGCGAAGAAGCGCTCCAGCCCTGCTGGGTGCCCGAGGATGAGTTTCTCGCCGCCGGTGCGGCCCGCTTCGACCTTGTGCGGGAGCCCTGCCGGCAGGTGGACGAATTCGCCCGCCGACACCTCGAACTGATCATCCCCGCAGGTCACGGTGTAGCTTCCCGCCAGCACATAGAACGACTCGTCCATGGCCGTGTGGCGATGCAGCGGCGTGCTGTCGCCGGGCGGCGAGGTGGCGCGGATCAGGGTGTAGCGGCCACGAGTGTCGTCCGCGCCGGCCAGGAGCTGGCCGCCCGCCGACGCGAGCCGACGGGCCGACTCCGGACCGCGCTGAAAACCACGCTGGTGCGTCATCGTCCCAGCCTAGGCAGCAGCATCGCGCCGCCGTCACGATCACGCCGGCCGACAACTCCCGTCAGCGCGGGCGCGCGGCCCAGGCGTCGAGGTCGCGGGCGAGCTTGGATCGGCGCAGGCCGCTGCGGAAGAGCCGCTGCAGGTCGTAGCGGTTGTCGTGGCCGAGTTGCACGTGGAAGTAGTTGATCTGCTCCAGCACTCCGAACGCGGCCAAGCCCGCGCCCGGGAGCCAGCCCGTCAGCCGGTCGCCGCCGAACCCCGGGGGCAACGTCGGGCCGGCCAGCCCGGCTCCTACCGCGAGCACGAGCGCGCCGACGACGAGCACCCAGCACGGGAGCCGGGCCGCCGCGAAGAACCCCATGCCCTCGGGCAATTCGGCTCCAGACCGCAGCTGACGCAGCTTGGCCCACCAGTAGGCGCCGCCGACGAGCAGCGGCACCGCGACCGCCAGCGCGCCGCCGAGGTTCGCGACGGTCGCCGGCATACCGAACGCCCCCAGCAGGAGAGGCAGCACGACGAGCGCGTTGAGCACCTCGAGAATCGCCATCGAGCGATAGCGCCCGGGCAGCTTCTCCGGGGGATACGCCA
>JBDIAM010000477.1:0-2715 GCA_039812445.1 Piscicoccus intestinalis
TCGACGATGACGATTCCGCCCGCGAGCCAGGCGAACTGCAGCGCGATCACCTGGATGCCGGGCACGATCGCGTTGCGCAGCGCGTGCCGTCGCATGACGATCGCCTCCGGCACGCCCTTGAGCCGGGCCAGCTCGACGTAGTCGGAGTCGAGCACCTCCAGCAGGCTGGCGCGCACGATGCGCGAGACGTACGGGGAGACCGCGATGACGAGCGTGAGCACCGGCAGGATCATCGAGGCGGGGTTGGCCCAGGGGGGCGCACCGCCGCCGGCGATCGTCACGGCGGGCAGCACGTGCAGCACGGTGGTGGAGAAGACCGCGACGAGCAGGATGCCGACGACGAACTCGGGCAGCCCGGCGAGGGTGAGCAGGATGACCTGGATGACGCCGTCCGCGCGCCGACCGCGGTAGTTGGCCGAGATCATCGCGATGATGATGGCCAGCGGGATCATGATCGCGGCGGCGATGAGCACGAGCACCGCCGAGTTGAGCACGCGGCTGCCGATGAGTTCCCCGACTGGAGTCTGATTGACGACCGAGCTGCCGAGGTTGCCGGTGAGCAGGTCACCGAGCCAACCGAAGTAACGGGAGAGCACCGGCTCGTCGAGGCGAAGTTGCTCACGGATCATGGCGACCCGTTCGGGGCTCGTCTCGTAGTCGCGGCCGAGGATCGCGCGCACCGGGTCGCCGAGCGCGGCGGTGGCCAGGTAGACGACCAGCGAGCACAGCCACAGGGTGAGCAGGGCCAGGAGCAGCCGGCGGCCCAGCCACCCGGCCCAGTTCAGCGCGCCGGGCCGACGCGCGGGTCCCGAACTCCCGGAGGCGGTGGCACCGGTCGGTGAGGAGTCTGTCGTCGCAACGGAATCGGTCATCGTCTCGGTGGGTTTGTCGGTCATCACGCCTCCTGCACGAACGAGACGTTCTTGAAGCCGAACGCGTCACACGGCATGTACCGGTGCGGTTTGAGGCCGGTGGTGAGGTTGGAATAGGCGTCGACCTGGTTGCGGAACCCCCAGATGATGAATCCTCCTCGGTTCCACTCGATCTCCTGGGCTTGGCGCTGCAGTTCGTAGCGCCGGTTGTCGTCGACCTCCTGGCCGGCCCGGGTGACGATGTCGATGAACTCCGGGTCGTTGAAGTGCGTCTCGTTGTAGGGCGAACTCGGCAGCGACGACGAGGAGACCTGCGGCAGGTAGTTGCGGGTGTTCCAGAAGTCCTGCGCGAACGGCCACGACAGGTACTGCTCGCCGTAGAACGTGTTCGGGTCGGCGCGGTTGAGTCGCACGCTGACTCCGGCCTCGCGGGCCTGCTCGACGAAGAGGTTGGCCGACTCGACGGCGCCGGCACCGACTCCGCTGGAGGTGACGAGCTCGACCTGCAGGTCGGACTGGCCGGCCTGTCGCAGCAGCGAGCGCGCCTGATCGATGTCGCGGGTGCGCTGCGGCAGGTCGTGGGCGTACCCGGGGTCGAAGGGGGCGTACAGGTCGTTGGCGATGGAGCCGTAGCCGTTGAGGGCCTGGTCGATCATCTGCTGGCGGTCGACGATGAGCCGCAGCGCCTGGCGCACCCGCACGTCGCTGAACGGGGCGACGTCGACGCGCATCGTGAACGGCACCCAGGCCCCGGCCTCGGCGACCAAGGCGGTGGCGCCCTGGTTGCCGATGGTGTGCGCGAGATACGTCGGCAGGTTGTCGACGCTTTGCACCTGACCCGCGAGCAGCGCGTTCACCTTGGCCGCGTCGTCGGCGAAGTTGTAGACGAACAGCTCGTCGACGAAGGCCGGCCGCTCCCAGTAGTTGTCGTGGCGCAGGAAGTGCGACAGCTGCCCGGGCACGAAGCGGTCGGCCTTGAACGGGCCGGTGCCGACGGGGTTCGCCAGGTCGAAGTCGGTGGGGATGATGCCGACGGTGTACTCGGCGATGAGCTGGTCGAAGATCGCGTACGGCGTCTTGAGCCGCAGCTCGATGGTGCGGGCGTCGCGGGCGCGGGAGTTGGCCAGGTCGAGCACCGCGGCGATCGGCACGCCACCGGGCGAGGTGTTGTTCGGGTCGGTGACGGTGGCCAGCGTGTGCAGCACGTCCTCGGGGGTCACGGTCTTGCCGTTGTGGAACTCGACGCCCTCACGCAGCCGCACGGTCCAGGTGATGGCGTCGGTGGTCTCGACGCTCTCGGCGACGGCCGGCTCCACCTCGTAGCTGTTGTTCCAGCGCAGCAGCGGCTCGTAGAGGTTGAACACGCGGCAGATGTCGGGGTTGGTCACCGGGAAGTGCGGGTCGAGGGTGTCCTTGAGGCCGCCACCGGTGGCGCCGTGGCTGTACACCCCGCCCCGTCGCTGGGCCGCGCCGGCCGGAGCCGGTTGGGGCACCGCGGCGCACCCGCTCAGCGAGCCCAGTCCGGCCGCCCCGGCCACGCCGAGCGCCCCGAGCCGCAGGGCGTCTCGGCGACTCAGCGTGGGGTTCCAGAAGGCGTCGTGGCCCGATGGTCGTCCATCAGGGGCCGATGGCCCCGCCCGATCCGGTCGTGATGCGCGATGTGTCACGAAGACCCCCTTATGGCTGGGTTGAAGCTAAGGGGGGTTCGCGGGGGTGTCAACACGTCACCGCGGCCTTGGGCGGCAAAAACGCCTGTCGCAGGCGGGCGCTCGTCGCGCAAACGGCGAATCGATGCCGTTCTGAGATCTTTTCCGATCGCTGTTGCGGAGATTGCGCCGGCGCC
>JBDIAM010000478.1:0-2715 GCA_039812445.1 Piscicoccus intestinalis
ATGTCCGCACCAGCCCGCCGCGCCGCGGTGATCATCGCCGAGAACTTCGAGGACTCCGAGGCCACCAGCCCCATCGAGGCCCTGCAGGAGGCGGGTGTCGAGGTCAGTGTCATCGGCACGAAGACCGGCACCGTCACCGGCAAGAAGGGCGCGACCGTCGAGGCGCTGGCGACCATCGCCGACTCCGACGTCGACGGCTTCGACCTGCTCGTCATCCCCGGCGGGGGCGCGCCGGAGAACCTGCGCATCGACGACGAGGCGGTCGAGTTCACCCGCCGGTTCGTCGAGTCGGGCAAGCCGGTGGCCTCGATCTGCCACGGCCCGCAGCTGCTTATCTCCGCCAAGGTGCTCAGCGGCCGCACGGTGACCGCCGTCAACAAGATCCGCGACGACATCGTCAACGCCGGCGCCACGTACGTCGACGCGCAGGTGCACGTCGACGGCAACCTCATCTCCTCGCGCACCCCCGACGACCTGCCCGCCTTCAACGAGGCGATCGTCGCGGCCGTCTCCACCCGCGCCTGACCCACCCGCGCCTGACCCAATTTCGGCCGAAGGCTGCCCTTTCGGTCGAGGGCTGCTGATAGAACCGCAGCCCTCGGCCGACGGGGCAGCCTTCGGCCGTTTTGCGGCTGTTAGCCGTGGACGAGGGGGAAGATCGGCAGGGCCTGCGGGTGGTGGGCGTGCACGATGACGAGGAAGACGATCGCGTCGAAGAGCAGGTGCACGACGACGACGTAGAGCAGGTTCTGCTTGGTCCAGGAGAAGATCAGGCCCTGGATGAGGGCGAACGGGATCGTCAGGAACGGCCCCCACGCCTGGTAGCCGAGCTCCCACAGGAACGACACGAAGATCGTCGCCTGCAGCACGTTCGCGACCGCAGGGCGGAAGTGCCGCATGAACAGCACGTAGCAGGTGCAGATGAAGAACAGTTCGTCCCACAGGCCGACCGCGTTGACGCCGATGAACAGCCGTGCGATCGCGTGCCATTCGACGACCGCGGGCCAGTTGGTGTAGACGCCGGAGGTGAGGAAGTACCACGGCAGGATGAGGTACGCGGCGACGATGACGACGACGAGGTAGGCCCACATCCGCCGGCTCCACCGCCCCAGCCCCCACGGAAACCGGATCGCGTGCTCGCGGTACACCCAGCGGCTGATCGAGTACGGCACGACGACGGCCCAGCCGAGCGCGAGCGTGAACCGCAGCATGCCGGCGGGGGAGATGTCGGCGTGCAGCGAGATGAAGCTGATGCCGGTCAGCGCGATCGCGATGAGCAGCAGGTCGGTCGCCAGGCGCCGCGACCGGCCGGTGCGGTCGGTCCACGCCGCGCCGAGCAGCCCGGCGGCGAGGCAGAGGTACCCGGGCACGTCGATCATCAGCCAGAACAGGAAGACCGCTCCCGCGCAGATCAACGCGCAGGGGACGAGCGCGATCGGGTGCGTCGGGCTGCCCGGCGCGGCGATCGCGGAGTGGCCCGGGGTCGAGCTCGGCTCGGAGACGGGTCGGCTCATCTCGGCGATCGTCTCACGACGGCCGGTGCGCGAGCACGTAGAGCCGTTCGGTCTCCACCTCGACCCCGGCCAGCGGCCCACGCACGTACCACTCCTCGATGACGAGCCCGGCCGCGGTGACCGCCTCCCGCACCGCGCGCGGGTCGTGCAGCACGATCTGCAGGTCGACGTCGTGCCCCCACCACTGCCTCTGGTGGCGCACCTCGTCGCCGACGTGCACCGCGAGCGCGAGCCGGCCCCCGGCGTCGAGGGTGCGCGCGAGTGCCGCGACCGCGCCCGGCAGTTCGGAGCCGGCGAGGTGGATCAGCGCGTAGAACGCGACGATCGCCGACCACCCCGGCGCCCGCGGGGGCCGCAGTAGCCGGGTGAGGTCACCGACCTCGAAGTGCAGGTCCGGGTAGTCGGTCTGGGCGCGCGCCACCATCGCGGGCGCGAGATCGATGCCGGTGACGTCGGCGCCGGCGTCGGCGAGGAAGGCCGCCAGATGCCCTGGGCCGCAACCGACGTCCGCGACCGGTCCGCTCGCCGACTCCGCGATCCGCTCGAGCAGCCACCGGTCGAACGGCTTGTCGTTGAGCTCCTCGCCGATGTGCTGCGCGTAGGAGTCGGCGACGACGTCGTAGGCGGCGCGCACCCGCGAGTCCCGGGCCGACGCGCCGTCGGCGAGGACGACGTCGCGGTCGACCCCGGCCGGTGGCGCGGCGCCGCCGGCGGCCCCGGCGGCTCCTGCACCCGTCTCCGGAGCCGGTCCGAGCAGGTGCGTCCAGCGCGGATCGTGCTGCCCGGGTTGCCGGGCGAGCTGCGCGACGAGGGGAGCGGGTCGGTCGGCGAGGCGCTGCAAGCAGGCCTCGACCTCCTCACGGTGCAGGAACGGGTGCATTCGCTCGGTGCGGGCGCGTAACTCGCCGGCGGCCTGCGGGCCGCGCAGCAGCAGCACGGTCAGCACCGCGCGTTCGTCGTCGTCGACGCCGAGCACGTCGGCGAGCAGCTGGTGGAACTTCAGCGTGCGCGAACCCTTCCCGGCCCAGATGATCCGCAGCAGGCCCTGCTCCTTGAGGCCGCGTGCCACCGCCTCCAGCTCGGCGTCGGGGTAGTCGGTCACCGGGTCGCGGCTCGTGGTCTGGTTGCACGCGGTGCGCAGGCCGTTCAGCGACAGCGGGTAGCTCGCCGGAACCGTGCGCTCCTTCTCCATGAGCGCGCC
>JBDIAM010000479.1:0-2706 GCA_039812445.1 Piscicoccus intestinalis
TCCCGCTGAGGCGCCGGCCGCCTCCCCGACCGAGACCCCGCGCGAATCCCCGCCCCCGAGCGGCAACTCGAAGTCCAGCTCGCAGAGCCGGTCGCCGATACCGATGTCGCGCAACCGAACTCCGGATGCGAGCGGCCCGAGCGGCGACTCGCACACGGCGGCGAGCGCGTCGGCCAGCGCCCCCGGATCGGCCGCGACCTCCTCCACCGGCCAGCGCACGAGCTGCTCGGTGACGTGCGCCAGCAGCTCCCCGCGCAGGTCGGGCGCCTGCGGGTCGGCGTGCTCGAGCACCGCGTGCACGAGCGAGCCGAACGTCGCCCCGACCGGCAGCGCCGCCATCGGCGAGGGCACATCGACGCCCGCCAACGCCAAACCCGGCAGCGTGTCGCCCTCGACGGGCACGGCCGCCTCCGGTTCGTCGTCGCGCGGCACCGACTCCGGCTCGCTGCCGACTCCGCCGGTCGGGGCGCCGACCTCGAAACCGTCGGCGTCGCGGGGCGTGCTCAGCGCGGTGTACGAGGTGCGCCGCCAGTCGTGGTCGATGCGGCGCGTGAACGCGCCGATCGCGAGCGCCGGCGCGCGGGGCGGCTCGCGCACCGGCGTCAACGCGGCGGGTACGGCGTCTTCGAGGGTGAGCGCCCCCGCGGTCTGCCAGCGCGCCAGCCACTGCCCGACGTCGTTCTCCGGGCGCAGCGGCGCGCTGTCGGGCACCACCGGATCCTCGGCGCGGCGCCCGAGCAGCATCCGGTGCAGCGGGGAGGCGGGCGTGTTGCGATCGGCCCCGGCCCACCACAGCACGACCTGGCTCTGCGCGCGGGTCAGCGCGACGTACAGCAGCCGCAGCGACTCCCCGCAGTCCTCGGCGCGGTGCCGGGCGACGGCGTCGGACCAGAACGGCCCGCCCGGGCCCCCGACGTCGAGGCACCGCTCGCGCCCGGGTGGCGCCTCGTGGAAACGCGCGATCGGCGGGTCGTTCGTGCCGGTGAACCGGTCCCACAGCGTCGGCAGGTAGACGACCGGGTACTGCAGGCCCTTGCTGCCGTGCACGGTGACGAGCTGCACGGCGGTCGCGTCGCTGTCGAGGCGGCGAGTGCGGGCCCCGGCGCTCTGCGGACCGGCCTTGGCCATCTGTGCCCGCAGCCACGTGATGAGTCCGGCCAGCCCCACCCGGCCGCGGTCGGAGGTCTCGTGCAGCAGCTCGGCGACGTGTCGCAGGTCGGTCAGCTCGCGCTCGCCGCCGACGCAGCGCAGCACCCGGTGCGGCAGTCCCGCCACCGCGAGCGCCTCGAAGACCGCCGCGATGCCCTGCCGGGCGTAGACGTCGGCGAGTGCCCGCAGCCGCCCGGCGAGCTCGTCGTCGAGGGCATCACCACCCTCGTCGAGCTGCGCGGCCGAGTACCCGAGCAGCGCGGTGAGCGCGGCCGCCCGCGCCAGAGGGCGCCGGTGTGGTGCGGCCATGGCCTCCAGCAGCGCGAGCCAGTCGTGCGCGGCCCGGCTGACCAGCACGTTCGACCCGCCGGTGGTCACCGAGTGGATGCCGACCTCGCGCAGCGCCGCCTGCACCTCCAGCAGCCGGGCGTTGGTGTGCGCGACGACCGCGACGTCGCGGGCCAACAGGGGCCGAGCCGGCTCGCTGCCCTCACCATCGCCTCGCTGCGCGAACGTCGCCCCCGAGGCCAGCAGCTCCGCGATGTCGCGCGCGAGGTCGGTTGCGATGTGCTCGCGGATCGGCCCGACCCGCATCGGCCCGCGCACGTGCTCCTTGCGGACCATGCGCAGCCGCACCGGCTCCGGGTGCGGGGCGCCGCGCAGCCGGGAGCCGGTCAGGTACGGCTCGACCGCCCGCACCTGAATCGCCGGGTCGCCGAGCTCGGCACCGCGCAGCATGACGTCGAGGCTGCGCACGAGCGGCTCGTCGCTGCGGTAGTTGCGGGGGAGCGTGCGGCGGTGGTCGGCGGTGGCGGCCGCGGCGAGGTAGGTGACGACGTCGCCGCCGCGGAACAGGTAGATCGCCTGCTTGGGGTCGCCGATGAGCACCATCGCGGCGTGCCCGGTGAACGCGCGGTCGAGCACCTGCCACTGCACGGGGTCGGTGTCCTGGAACTCGTCGACGAGCACGACCTTCCAGCGCGCCCGCATCCGTGCCCGCGCCGGCGCGTCCTCCGGTGCGAGGGCGCCGGCCAGCTGGGTGAGCAGGTCGTTGTAGTGCATGACGCGCAGCCGGCGCTTGCGCACGTCGAGTTCGGCGCGCACCGCCTTCGCGAACCGGGCCCGCCGGTCGGAGGCCGAGCCGGGTTCCGCGGCGGTCGGACGGATCGCCGCGTGCACGTCGTCGACGGCGTCGCGGGCGATCTGCAGGGCGACCGCGCGGGTGAACGCCGGCTCGGCCTCCGTGGCGAACCGCGCGAGGTAGAGGTCGTCGACGACCTCGACGAGCAGGTCGTCGAGATCCTCGACGAGTTCGGTGTCGGGGTCGGTGTCGCCGGCCACCCCGAGGCCACGCAGCACCTGCTGGCAGAACTGATGGGTGGTGGCGATCGTCGCCGCGTCGATGTCGGCCAGCGCCGTGCGCACGCGCCGTAGCCGCGCCACCCGCTCGTCGTCGTCGACGTCGAGCAACAGCGCCTCCAGCGGACCGCGGGCTGCGGGCGGCGGGGGATCGGCCAGCGCCGCGGCCGCCTCGAGGAGCTGCTCGCGCACCCGGGC
>JBDIAM010000480.1:0-2700 GCA_039812445.1 Piscicoccus intestinalis
GAGGCCCACGTGCAGCCAGCACGAGACCTGCAGTACCGGCAGGCCGTGGATGCACCGCGCGACCCCGCGCGCGACGACCCCACCCGCGCTGCTCCCCCTTCGCCCACAGCGAGTTCGACGCCCCCCGCGCAGGCCACGGAGGGCAACGGCCTGGCCCGGCCGTCGGTCGCGTCGGCCACATCGACGGCACCGACGGCACCGACGGCGCCCGGCTCGCGGCGCGCGCGCACCGGCTCCGACTCCGAGCGGGCGGTGGCGGCCGAGGTGGCCGAGGTCGCCGACCTCGGGCGGCGCCTCTCGGAGGCCGTGCGCAGCGTCATCGAGGGCAAGGAGGACGTCGTCGAGCGCGCGCTGACGGTCTTCCTCGCCGGCGGGCACCTGCTGCTGGAGGACGTGCCCGGAGTCGGTAAGACGACCCTGGCCAAGGCCCTCGCCCGGGCGGTCGACGCCCGGATGCGGCGGATCCAGTTCACCCCGGACCTGCTCCCCAGCGACATCACCGGGATCAGCGTGTTCGACTCCCAGACACACCGGTTCGAGTTCCGGCCGGGGGCGGTCTTCGCGAACATCGTCGTGTGCGACGAGATCAACCGCGCCTCCCCCAAGACGCAGTCCGCGGTGCTCGAGGCGATGGAGGAGGCGCAGGTCACCGTCGACGGGCACAGCTACCAGTTGGCCGACCCGTTTCTCGTCATCGCCACCCAGAACCCCCTGGAGATGGAGGGCACCTATCCGCTGCCCGAGGCGCAGCGAGACCGTTTCATGGCGCGCATCTCGGTGGGCTACCCGCATCCGGCGGCCGAGCTCGCGATGCTCGACACGCACGCGGCGCACGATCCGCTCGACGACCTGGTGCCCGTGACCGACAGCGCGCAGGTGGTCGCGGCGCAGGAGACGATCCGTCGGGTGTACGCGGCGCAACCGCTGAAGCAGTACGTCGTCGACCTCGTCGCCGCCACCCGCTCCTCGAGCGGCCTGCGCCTCGGGGCCTCCCCGCGGGCGTCGCTGCACCTGCTGCGGGCCGCGCGGGCGCGGGCGGCGCTCACCGGGCGCGACTACGTGCTGCCCGACGACGTGCGCTCGCTCGCCGTGCCGGTGCTCGAGCACCGGGTGCTGCTCTCCGGGGAGAGCCGGCTGGCTCGGGTCGGGATCGACGAGGTGCTCCGGGACGTGCTGGCCACGGTGCCCGTGCCCGGCCGGTGACCGCCTCGAGTGCCGGGCCGCCGATGATCGTGAGGCGCCGATGAGTACGACGATCGCGGCTCGCGGTGGCCGCGCACCCGGGTCCCGATCGGGCGATCGCACGGGAGCCGGGTCGGCCGGGCAGGGCGGGTGGCTCCGTCGCCGCATCGAGCGCGGCGTCTTCACCGACCGCGGACGGGCCCTGCTCGCGGCGGGCACCACCCTCGCGATCTCCGGCATGGCGCTCGGTTTCGTCGACCTCACCCGGGTCGGGCTGCTGGTCATCGCGCTGCCGGTGCTGACGCTCCTCACCTACCAGGCATCTCGACCTCAACTTGATATCGAACGTCAGGTGCGACCGGCAACCCTCACCGTCGGCCAGAGCGCCACGGTCGCGATGACCGTTCACAACCGCTCCGGCCGGTCGTCGCTGACGGTGCTCGCCGAGGAGCGCCTCCCGGCCGATCTGGGGTCCCGGGTGCGCTTCCTGCTGCCGGGGGTGCGCCGCCGGTCGAGCCGGGTGCTCACCTACCCGGTGCGCCCGGGGCGCCGGGGCCGACACCGCCTCGGGCCCCTCTCGCTTCGGGTCGGCGACCCGTTCGGGCTGACGAGCTCGCTCCTCCCGTTCGAGGGGGAGTCGGAGTTGACCGTGCTCCCGACCGTGCACCCCCTGCATCGGCGCCCCGACCGGCAGGGCGGCGCGGGCAGCGGCGGCTCGGACACGCTGGCTCCCGGCGCGGGCGACATCGACGACGCCACGCTGCGCGAGTATCAGCCGGGCGACGACCTGCGGCGGGTCCACTGGCCGGTCACCGCGCACCGCGGGGAGTTGACCGTGCGGCATGACGGCCGGGCGCCGGTGCGTCAGGCGGTGCTCGTGGTCGACGCCGACCTGCCGCAGGTCGTGACCGCCTCCGACGTGGGCCCGGTGGGCCCGGTGGGCCCGGTGGGCCCGGCGGGCCCGGCAGGCCAGGTCGTCCAGGCACCCCTGGTCGGGGGTGGCGACGTCGATGCGTGGTCGCCCGCGCTCGAATGGGCGATCGAGGCCCTCGCGTCGGTGGCCACCCACCTCGCCTCGCGCGGCTACGCATTGTCGCTGGTCACGCCCGCCCGGGTCGCCGCCGGACGGCATCCGGAAAGTCTCGACCTCGACCAGACGGTGATGGATCTGGCGGTCCTCGAAGCCGCCGACGCGCAGCTCCTGCGCGCCCCGGACACCCTGGTCGCCCCGGACGCCCTGGTCGCCCGGGACGCCCTGGGTGGCGCGATCGGCGCGCCCACCCACGCGGTGGCGACCGAGTCGGCGCTGGTGACCGCGACCCGCGACGTCGCCGCCGGCAGCGGACTGCTCGTCGTCGCGGTCGGCGGGCACGACCCGCAGGCCGCCCGCGCCCTGCTGTCGACGCTGCCGGCCGGCACCACCGGCATCGCCCTGCTGCTCGACGTCGAGGCGTTCGCCCGTTCGGCGGGCGTCGCCGGCGACCTCGGCGGCCGGGGCGGCCGGGCCGCGGGCCGGGG
>JBDIAM010000481.1:0-2698 GCA_039812445.1 Piscicoccus intestinalis
GTCGTCACCTGGGCCTTGTCGGCGCGGCCGTTGCCGGTGACGGCCGCCTTGACCTCGCTGGGGGTGTGCAGCGCCAGTGGCAGCTCCCGGCGCGCGGCGGCGATCATCGGCAGCGCGCTGGCCTGCGCGGTGCCCATGATCGTGCTGACGTCGGAGCGGGCGAACACGCGCTCGACGGCGACGGCGTCGGGACGGTGCAGCTCGAACCACTCCTCGAGCTGGCTCTGCAGGTTGAACAGCCGCTCGTGCACCGGGTCGCCGGTGGGGGTGCGCAGCACGCCGACGGCCACGAGGGTGAGCGGCCGCCCCAGGCTGCCGTCGACGACACCGAGCCCGCACCGCGTCAGCCCAGGGTCCACCGCCAGCACGCGCATCACCCGGCCTCCTTCGCTCTCGCATGCGAACATCTGTTCGTAGGTCACCCTAACGAGTCGGTGTCGCGGGTGCCCCGAGCGACACCCGCTCCCCGGCGACCGCTGCCGCGCGAACGACCGCCGCCGAGCGAGCGGCCGCCGCGCTGTCTCGCGCCGGTCCCCCGCACCACCTCTGCCCCTGTGCCGTCCCACGCCAGGTGCTGCACCTTCTCCCTCGCCGAGACGGTCTCGGACGCGTTCGCATGCCGGACTAGGGTTTTCCGCATGCATCTGGGTGTCGACTTCGGAACTACGCGCACAATCGTGGCCTACGCGGATCGGGGCAACTATCCCGTCGTCACTTTTCCCGACCTCGACGGCGACGCCCAGGAATACGTGCCCACCGTCGTCGCGCTCGACGGCGACGACCTCGTCTTCGGCTTCGACGCCCTGCGCGCGGCGCGCGACGGTGCGGTGCCGCTGCGCTCGTTCAAGCGGGCGCTGGCCTCCCCCGAGGTCGGGCCGCACACGAGCGTCACCGTCGGCGGCCGGCAGATGCCGCTGCTCGACGTCATCACCGGGTTCGCCGCCGCGCTGCGCCGCGAACTCGCGACGGTTTCCAGCGTGCGCGACCTGCTCGACGTCGCCCCGCAGGGCCCCGGCACCTCCGGCCTCCCCGCCGTGCCCCACCCGCAGCCGGTCACGGCCGCCATCGCGGTGCCGGCACACGCGCACGGCGCGCAGCGCTTTCTGACGCTCGAGGCGTTCCGCCGCGCGGGCTTCGAGGTGACGGCGATGATC
The DNA here is from genome assembly GCA_039812445.1 of Piscicoccus intestinalis. Taxonomy (GTDB): domain Bacteria; phylum Actinomycetota; class Actinomycetes; order Actinomycetales; family Dermatophilaceae; genus Kineosphaera; species Kineosphaera intestinalis_A. The sequence continues at coordinate 1,155 of JBDIAM010000481.1, forward strand.
AACGAGCCGTCGGCCGCCGGGCTGGAGTACAGCCACCGGCAGGGCCGGACGCTGAACTCCCGGCGCACCCGGGTGGTCGTCTACGACCTCGGCGGCGGCACGTTCGACGCCTCGCTCGTCAAGGTCGACGGCACCGACCACGAGGTGCTCGACTCCCTGGGCCTGAACAACGTCGGCGGCGACGACGTCGACGCGGTTCTCGCCGCGTGCGTGCTGGACGCCGCGGGCGCGCAGCGCGAGGCGCTGTCGGACGCCGAGTACGAGGAGCTGCTCGGCGAATGCCGGGAGGCCAAGGAGCGACTCTCCCCGCAGGCCAAGCGCCTGGTCATCGACCTGCAGGGCAGCCCGGTCGTGCTGCCCGTCGCCCGCTTCTACGAGGCCGCGACCCCGCTCGTCGAGCAGACCGTCTCCGCGATGGGGCCGCTGCTCGGCATGCTCGGGGAGTCCGACACCCCCGACCTCGCCGACATCGCCGGCATCTACCTCGTCGGCGGCGCCAGCGGGCTGCCGCTCGTGCCGCGGCTGCTGCGCGAGCAGTTCGGGCGCCGCGTGCACCGCTCGCCCTACCCGGCCGCCTCCACGGCGATCGGCCTGGCGATCGCGGGCGACCGCGGCGCGGGCTTCTCGCTGACCGACCGGCTCTCGCGCGGCTTCGGGGTGTTCCGCGAGGGTGACGCCGGGCGGCGCCTGAGCTTCGACCCGATCATCGGCCGGGAGGCGGTGCTGCCGACCGCGGGCGCCGAGAGGGTCGTCATCACCCGGCGGTATGTCGCGGCGCACAACGTCGGCTGGTTCCGGTTCGTGGAGTACGCGGCCCTCGACGACTGGGGCGAGCCGCGCGGCGACCTCGTGCCGTTCGCGCACGTCGTGTTCCCGTTCGAGCCGTCGCTGCAGGGTCTCGACGACGCGGCGCTGCGGACGGTCCCGGTCGAACGCCGCGACGGCGGACCGCTCGTCGAGGAGCGCTACACGATCGACCCGAACGGCCTCATCGAGGTCAGCCTCACGTGCGTCGACACCGGGTTCAGCCAGCGGCACGCCTTCCGATCGGAGTCCGAGCAGCGGGTCGGCGCCCGCTGACCGGCGCGCGCCCTCCACGCGCGGCCGGCCCTCAGCGCGCAGCGGCTCCCGCACGCGATGACCCCGCGCCCCTGCCGGGGTCGCGGGGTCGTGTCACGAGTGGGTCCGGCTCACTCCTCGTCGAGCTCGGCGGCGATCTCGTCGGAGACGTCGCCGTTGACGAAGACGTTCTGCACGTCGTCGCTGTCCTCGAGGGCGTCGACGACGCGCATCATCTTGCGGGCGCCCTCGACGTCGAGCTCGACCTGCAGGTTGGGCACGAACTCGGCCTCCGCGGACTCGTAGTCGAGGCCCGCCTCCTGCACGGCCTGGCGGATCGCGACGAAATCGGAGGCCTCGGAGACGATCTCGAAGCTCTCGCCAAGGTCGTTGACCTCCTCGGCCCCGGCGTCGAGCACGACCTCGAGCAGCGAGTCCTCGGTGAGCGCGCCACTGGACTGCTCCTTGGGCACGACGACGACGCC
>JBDIAM010000482.1:0-2694 GCA_039812445.1 Piscicoccus intestinalis
CTGCCCGCAGAGCTGGCTGCCCGCAGAGCTGGCTGCCCGCAGAGCTGGCTGTTGATCGGCCTCCCGGGGACGGCCGAGCTCGCCGAACGCGTCTGGTGCTCGCCGGCCCACCTCGTCACCTCCCGCGCCGAGGTGTCCCGGCGCCGGGCCCGTCTCCGGGCCAGGCCCCAGGCCGGGCACGCAGCGTTGAACCGCCCAGGATTTCGTGCGAATTCAGGCACGTTACCGACCTCGGGGCGAGCGCCACTCGATGCGGTGGTTGGCCCCTTCGGTTGATAACGTCTCTACCCAGCACGCGAGAGACCGACGAGCTGGGGGAGTGATGCTGAGCCTTCTGCTCGTAGCCCATCTGGTCCTGGCAGTGGCAGCACCCCCGATCGTGCGTCGTCTGGGCCGTCGCGCCTTCTGGCTGTTCGCGCTGCCCCCGGCCGCGACCTTCGCCTACGCCGTCCGGAACACCTCGCACGCGTTCTCCGAGTCGCCGCCCACCCAGGTCGTCTCGTGGGTGCCGAGCATCGGGCTCGAGCTCGCGTTCCGACTCGACGCCCTGTCGTGGCTGTTGTGCCTCATCGTCGGCGGCATCGGCGCGCTCGTGCTCGCCTACTGCTCCGCGTACTTCTCCGACGAGGAGCCGGGCCTGGGCCGCTTCGCCGGCTGCCTGCTCGGCTTCGCCGGCGCGATGCTCGGCCTCGTCACGGCCGACGACCTGCTCGTGCTCTACCTGTTCTGGGAGGCCACGACGGTGCTGAGCTACCTGCTCATCGGGCACCGCCCCGAGAGCAAGTCGAGCCGCACCGCCGCCACCGAGGCCCTCGTCGTGACGACCTTCGGCGGCCTGGCCATGCTCGTCGGCCTCATCATCATCGGCGAATCGGCCGGCACCTACCGGCTGTCCCAGATCATCGAGGCCGCCGCGGCCGCCCCGCCCGCCGCCGACGCGAGGATGGTCGCCGCCGTCGGGCTCGTGCTCCTCGGGGCGCTGAGCAAGTCGGCGCTCGTGCCGTTCCACTTCTGGCTGCCCGGCGCGATGGCTGCGCCCACGCCCGTCAGCGCCTACCTGCACGCCGCCGCGATGGTCAAGGCCGGCATCTACCTCGTCGCGCGGTTCGCGCCCGCCTACGCCGACGTGCCGCTGTGGCGGGTGCTCGTGCTCGTGCTCGGCGGCGCGACGATGATCATCGGCGCCTACCGCTCGCTGCGCCAGTACGACCTCAAGCTGCTGCTCGCCTACGGCACCGTGAGCCAGCTCGGTTTCCTCGTCGTGCTCGTCGGCGCCGGCACCGGCGACGCCGCGCTCGCCGGCGTCGCGATGGTGCTCGCGCACGCCCTCTACAAGGCCTGCCTGTTCCTCGTCGTCGGCGCCATCGACCACGCGACCGGCACCCGCGACCTGCGCGAGCTGTCCGGGCTCGCGCACACCTCACCGGGCCTGGCGATCGCGGGCGTCGTCGGCGCCGCCTCGATGGCGGGCCTGCCGCCGCTGCTCGGGTTCGTCGGCAAGGAGGCCGCCTACGCCGCCTTCACCTCCGGCGAACAGCCCTGGGACTTCTGGGTGCTCGCGGTGCTCGTCGTCGGCTCGATGCTGACGTTCGCCTACAGCGTGCGGTTCGTGTGGGGCGCCTTCCGCACCCAGCCCGACCGCGAGGACACCTCCGTGCACGCCCCCGGGCCCGTGCTGCTCGGCGTGCCGCTCGTGCTCGCCGGGCTCTCCCTCGGCCTCGGCCCGGCGGCGCCGCTGCTGGAGCCGGCCCTGCGCGGCTGGGCCGACACCGTCGGCGCCGCGCCCGCCTCCGGGCACCTCACCCTGTGGCACGGCTTCACCGCGGCACTCTGGCTCACGCTCCTGACCTGGGCCGTCGGTGTCGCGCTCGCGCTGGGCCACATCCGCGTCGAGTCGTTCCAGACGACCCTGCACGACCGCGCCTGGAACAAACTGTCGGCCGAGAACAGCTACCGGCGGCTCATGCGCGCGCTGGACCGCGTGTCGCTGGAGGTCACCGCCGCCCTGCAGCGCGGCTCGCTGCCGCTGAGCCTCGGGCTCATCCTCATGGTCTTCATCGTGCTGCCCGGCGGCGCGGTGCTGTTCCTCACCGACTGGAGCGGCATGCGGCTGCGGCTCTCCGACGGCGTGCCGCAGCTCATCACCGCGATCGTCATGGCGGTCGCCGCGATCTGGGCCGTGCGGGCCCGGCGCCGCATGCGCGCCGTGCTGCTCGTCGGCGTCACCGGCTACGGCTGCGCGCTGCTGTTCCTGCTCTTCGGCTCGCCCGACCTCGCGCTCACCCAGGTGCTCGTCGAGACCCTGTCGATCATCGTCTTCGTGCTCGTGCTGCGCCGGTTCCCGAGCCGGTTCACCGCCGACCGCCCCCGCTGGGACCGCGCGACCCGGGCCGTCTTCGGCCTCGCCGTCGGCGTCGTCGCCGCGGCCCTCGCGCTCGTCCTGCCGCAGGCCCGCACCGCCAACCCGGCCTCCGACGGGCTCGGCCCGATCGCCGTCGACTACGGCGGCGGCCACAACATGGTCAACATCATCCTCGTCGACGTGCGGGCCTGGGACACGATGGGCGAGCTGTCGGTCGTGCTCGCCGCCGCCACCGGCATCGCGAGCCTGGTCTTCCTGCACGAAGACCGGTTCGCCGTCGTGCGGGCGCGGCTCGCCGACACGTGGGCGCGCCGCCGGGAGGCCACCCGCTC
>JBDIAM010000483.1:0-2691 GCA_039812445.1 Piscicoccus intestinalis
TTCGCGATCTTCGCGGCCCTGCAGGCCGTCAAGCGGATCGCCCCGACCTGGCACGAGATGGTCGACGACAACGAGCTCGACGAGCGTGCGGCGACCACGGCCTGAGCCGACGGGAGCACGCCGACGGCGCGGGGTGCACGGGGCGGTCGCGGCCGGCCTCACCGCCTCCACGATGGCGCTCGCGGCCTGCTCGAGCCCCTCGGGTTCGCAGCCCGAACCGCCCGCTGACCAGGCGACCAGCCGGGAGACGGTGTGGCGCGACGACTTCGACGGCCCCCGGGGCGCGCGGCCCGACCCGGCCGCCTGGACCGCCCAGGAGGGTGGCGACGGCTGGGGCAACGAGGAGCTGCAGCGGTACACGACCGACCCGGCCAACGCCTCGCTGGACGGGCAGGGGCGGCTCGTCATCACGGCCGACCGGACACGACGGGGAACGTGCTGGTACGGCCGGTGTCAATACACGTCGGCGCGGCTGACGACGCAGGGCAAGGTGGCGGCGGAGCCGGGGCGGGTGGAGGCCCGGATCCAGCTGCCGCGCGGGGCGGGGCTGTGGCCGGCGTTCTGGATGATGGGGGAGGACCTGCCGCAGGTCGGCTGGCCGAAGGCCGGTGAGCTCGACGTCATGGAGCTGGTGGGAGACCAGCCGGGGGAGATCAGTTCGTCGGTGCACGGCCCGGGTTACGTGCGGGCCGGCCTCACGGCGCCGTACCGGCTCCCGGAGGGCGCGGCGTTCGCCGACGGTTTTCACACGTTCGCGATCGACCGCAGCCCGAGCGAGATCGTCTTCTCGGTCGACGGCCAGGAGTACCACCGGGTTCGGCGCGCCGATGTCGGCGAGAACGAGTGGGTGTTCGACCAGCCTTTCCACGTCATCCTCAACCTCGCGGTCGGCGGCACGTGGCCCAAGCCACCGCCTCCGGAAACCCCTTTCCCCGCACACATGCTCGTGGACTACGTCGCGATCTACCGCTGACGCACCGCGGGCGCACACGCATCCAGGGAAGGATCGGTGAACGACGATGACGACAACACCGACAGGAGCGCGCCGGGCGAGCCACCGGCGACGCAGCGGCCGCAACCGCCGGGTGGTCTCCGTGCTGAGCGGGCTGGCGATGGCGGCCACCGCCGGGTTCGCGGGCGGCTGGGCGGCCCGCGGGGTCTCGGATCAGCCCTCGGCCGACGCGGCGGTGCCCGCGGCGGCGGTGGCCTCGGCCGCACCCGCGCTCGGCACGAAGGGCTGCCCGACGCCGCGGGCCATCACCTCGATCAAGAGCAATGAGCGGGTCGTGGCGCTCACCTTCGACGACGGGCCGAGCGCCGAGGTGACCGGTCAGATCCTGCGCACGCTGGCGGACAAGAAGGTCAAGGCGACGTTCTTCATGACCGGGGAGCACGCGAGCGCGCACCCCGACCTCGTCGCGCAGATCGCCGCCGCGGGGCACGCGATCGGGTCGCACAGCTGGAACCACCCGCGCCTCGACAAGCTCTCGCCCGCGCAGGTCACCGACCAGGTGGAGCGCGCGACCAACGCGGTGAGCGTGGCCGCGGGCACCCGGGTGTGCCTGACGCGGCCGCCGTTCGGGCTCACGACCCCGCAGGTCGACGCGCTGTCGGCGGCGATGGGCCTGACCACCGTCGGCTGGACGCAGAACCCCAGGGACTGGCTCAACCCGACCCCCGAGCAGCTGCGTCGCGACTCCGCGCCCTGGAGCGACCGGCCGGCGACGATCCTGCTGCTGCACGAGCACGGCGCGGAGGACCCGCAGCAGGTCGGGCCGTCCGCGACGGTCGCGGCGCTGCCCGGCATCATCGACGACTACCTCGCGCAGGGCTACCGCTTCGTGCAGGTGACCGGCGAGCCGTTCGGGGCGGGGCGGCCGAGCCTGTAGCTGGCGGCCGTCACGCCCGGGCGATCGTGGCGATGAGCGAGGCGACGCCGTCGTCGCCGGCGGGCCGCCCCTCGGGGTCGACAGCGAGCAGGGGGAGCCGGGTCGCGCCCGCCGCGCCGAAGCGGCCTGCGAGGGCCTTCAGTTCCTCGACGGAACCGGCTGCGGGCGCTTCGGCGAACTGGACGATCTCGCAGGGGCGTTCTAGCCCGGCCCCAGCGCGGGCCGAGAGCGCCGTCCGCACAGAATTCTGGGTGGTCTCCGGAGGCAGCTGCCCGGTGAGGATGACGCCGTCGCCGAGCTCGCCGGCCAGGGCGAGGGTCTTGGGCCCCTCGCCGCCGATGAACAGCGGCGGCGCGGGCTCGGCGGGCCAGCGCAGCCGCACCCGGTCGAGCTGCACGTACCGCCCGGAGACGGTCACCTCCTCGCCTGCGAGCAGCGCCCGCAGGGCGGTGGCCTGCTCGCGCAGCAGCGTCAGCGGGGAGGCGGCGCGCACGCCGGCCTGGCCCATCCAGTCGAGGACGCCGTGGCCGATGCCGGGCAGCAGGCGCCCTGGGAACATGCGGGCGATCGTCGCCAGCTCCATGGCGGTCAGCGCCACGTTGCGCAGCGGCACGGGCATTAGCCCGATGCCGACTCGCAGCCGCCGCGTCGCGGCCAGGATCGCCGCGGCGGGGGCGACGCCCGACTGCGCGAAGCAGTCCTCCCACAGCCAGATCTCCGGCAGCTCGAGCCGTTCGGCCTCCTGGGCCAGCGCGACGAGGCGCTCGGGCGGCGTGTCGGGCGACAGGATGAGCGAGATCAG
>JBDIAM010000484.1:0-2687 GCA_039812445.1 Piscicoccus intestinalis
CTGCTCCTGGTCACCTCCGAGGAGTCGGAGGCCGACCTGGAACGCCTCCTGAACCCCGACGTCATGCTCACCCGCGACCTCGACTCGTGACGAGCCGGGCGGCCGGGGTCGCTCAGGCCGTCGGACTCACTCGGTCGTGCGGGACGGCAGCAGGTCGTACGTCGGGTTGAGCATCGTCAGCTGGCCGCGGCGCATCATCACACGACCGCGGGCGCGCATGCGTACCCCGCACGTGATGCCGGCGATCTCGCGGCGGCCCAGCCACACGAGCGCGAGCGCGCCGGTGCCGTCGTACAGTTCCGCGACGAGACACGGCACCTGGGTCTTCGGCGGCATCGTGAGATTGCGCACCACCCCGACGACGTCGGCGATGTCGCGATCGGCGAGGTCCCCGATCTGCTGAGCCCCGGCACGCCCGGCGTCGGTGGTCAGCTCCCGGGCCTCGAGCTCGTCTGTGGATCGGATCAGATGGTCCCGAATACGGGTCAGGAAGCTCATGGTTCAGCGGATCTCGGTGATCTCCGGGCCCCGTTCGAAGGGCTTGAGGTCGTCGGTGGAGCGGGCCCGGCCCGGCGACGCGTCGGTCTGGGCGCCGGTCTGCGAGGCGGACTGGTCGGCCGGCGTGGGGTGACTCCCGGGAGCCTCCGGAGGCAGGTGCAGCGGCAGGAGCTCGCGCGGCGCCATCGGCTCGGTGCCGCGGTTGACGACCGTGACGTGGATGAGGTCGAAGAACGGCGCGGCTGCCTGCGGGTCTGTGGCCGCCGGGCCGGTGAGCACGCCGCGCAGGAACCAGCGCGGCCGGTCGATGCCGACGAAGCGCATGGCGGTCGTCACCTGCTTCCCGTCGGGGCCTCGGCCGGGCACCCGCACGATCAGCTCGGTGCCGAACTCACCCTCCTGCTCCTGGGAGCTGCCGCCCTGCGCCTCCAGCGCCGTGCCGATCTCGGTGCGGATCTCGTCCCAGATTCCGCTGGAGCGCGGGGCCGCGAACGCCTGCAGCTGCAGCTGCGACTCCCCCAGGTGGATGCGGACCGCCGTCACGTCGCCGCTGGCCTGGTCCATCTCCATGGAGACGACGAGGCCCTGGATGCCGGGCAGCAGGATGCCGCCCAGGTCGACGAGGCCTTCGCGGGTCGGCAGGTCGTCGACGTCGAACGGGCCGTTCTGGGGATCGGGTTCGCCCTGCTGCGGTGCCGTCGCCCGGGCGTTCTGCCCGCCGCCCTCACGGCCGGCCTGACCGTTCTCGGGCGGGGCGTCGGTCCCCGCCGCACGCTTACGCCGGAACAGTGCCATGTCGAGTTCTCCTCCTCCTGGCCCGAACCCAACGGGTCGGGCCTGCGGGCGCCGTCGGTCAGCCGTCCCGTTCGGGCGCGGTCGGCGGCACCGTCGGCGCGAGCCGCGCGCCGTGGCCGCCGGTCGACCCGTGTCCAGTGTCCCCCCGTTCGGACTCGGACAACACATCGGTCTCCACGAGCTCGACCTGCGCAACCTCCTGCACGAGCAGCTGGGCGATGCGGTCTCCGCGTTCGAGGTGCACCGGCTCCCGGGGGTCGAGGTTGATGAGGTTGACGAGGATCTCGCCGCGGTAGCCGGAGTCGACGGTGCCCGGTGCGTTGACGATCGACACGCCGTGCCGCGCGGCCAACCCGGAGCGCGGATGCACCAGACCCACCCAACCGGGCGGGATCTGGACCGCGATGCCGGTGCCGACGAGCACCCGCTCACCGGGGTCGATCGTCACATCCACCCGGCTGTGTAGGTCGAGCCCGGCGTCACCGGGCCGCGCGTACGAGGGCAGCGGCAGACCGGCGTCGAGCCGGCGCACCGCCATCGTGAGCCGGGTCAGCTCGCGCACTCCTTACAGATGGGCTGGCCGCCGGACTCGCCCGCCAGCTGGCTGCGGTGATGCACCAGGAAGCAGCGGCTGCAGGTGAACTCGTCGGCCTGCTTGGGGATGACGCGCACCGACAGCTCTTCGCCGGACAGGTCGGCGCCGGGCAGTTCGAAGCCCTCCGCCTGCTCCGTCTCATCGACGTCGACGCTGGATGCGCCCTTGTCGACGCGCCGCGACTTCAGCTCCTCCAGCGAGTCCTCGTTGAGGTCGTCGTCGTCGGTCTTGCGTGGTGCGTCGTAGTCAGTTGCCATTCGGCTTGTCTCTCCTCGTCCCTACGGTTCGCGGCGGCAGGCCTTGCGCGGTCTTGCCGGGCCGTGCGTGCCGACGCGGGGATTGTGCCCTATTCGCGCCCGAGAAACGTCTTAGGCCCCTCAGTGATTCCTCCTCAGAGCCGTCAATCTCAGCGCATCGACGGGTTCGTGCGCACGCCGAGTGGTCGCTGCGGGCGCCGAACGCGGCGATCTGTGTCTCGAACGGCCCACGTCGACCGTTGGACATGCAGTTGTAACACGGTTGTCACCTGGCGATTAGGCGGGTGTGTGATCCACCCAATACGCTCTTGAAGACCCTTCCCGTGGAACCAGCCGACGGCAACGCTGCGGTCGGCCATCCGTGGAACTCACTCTCACCAGGAGGTGGAACATGTCCGAACTCACCCTCGCACTTCAGACCCGTGCCCAGGACGCGCTCGCGTCACTGCACCAGGCCCGCATCGATGACGACGATCTGCTCGTGCATGTCCGTCTCGGAGAGCTCAACTCGCTCGCGCGCACCGCGAACGAGCACGACCTCA
>JBDIAM010000485.1:0-2687 GCA_039812445.1 Piscicoccus intestinalis
GCTGCTCTTCCAGCCGGTCGTCATGCTCGACTCCGAGGATGACGTCGTGTGGGCCGTCATCACCGTGCTCATGGGCGTGCCGCTGGCCCTGCGGCGCAGCCGGCCGCGCCTGGCCGTCGCCGGGCTCGGGGTGCTCATGGTCGCCCACGTGCTGCTGCTCGACCTGTTCACGCTCACGGCCGCGGTCGCCACCCTGAGCGCCGCCTACATCGCCACCGACCGGCTCGAGCGCCGCGACCGCCGCTGGGCCGTCGCCGCCATCCTCGCCGGCACCGCCTGGGCTGCCCTGGACTACACGCGTGAGGTCGTCGACCTCGCCTGGCACGAGCGCTGGCCGGTCGTGCTGGCGCAGTGGGTGCTCGTCGGGTTCTTCTGTCTCCTGGGCGCGTTGGCCCGCACCCGCCGCGTGGAGATCGACCGGGTCGCCGAGCGCACCCGCCTGCGCGAACGCGCCCACGCCCAGGAGCTGCAGCTGGCCGCCCTCGACGAGCGCACCCACATCGCCCGCGAGCTGCACGACATCGTCGCCCATTCCCTCGGCGTCATCATCGCCCAGGCCGACGGAGGCCGATACGCCGCGCGCGCCGATCCGGCCGCCGCCGAACGGGCCCTGGAGACGATCGCCGGCGTCGGGCGCGGTTCGCTCGCCGAGATGCGCCGGCTGCTGTCCGTGCTGCGCGCCGAGGAGCCCCGCGGCGTGGCTCCCGCGCCCGGCGCGCACGACCGGCCCGCGCTGCTCGAGGAGTACCGCCGCGCCGGCCTCGACGTGCGACTCAGCGAGACCGGCTCCGCGCCGGAACTCACCGCCGCCCAGGCGCTCACCGTGCATCGGCTGCTGCAGGAGGCGCTGGCGAACGTGCTCAAGCACGCCGGGGCCGTCGCCACCCGCGTCGAGATCGACTGGGAGCCGGGCTCGGTCACCCTGACGGTCGCGAACCCGCTGCCCGCCGGGGGAGCGGCCCAGCCCGACCCGGGCGACCGCGGGCACGGCCTCATCGGCATGCGCGAGCGGGTGGCGATGAGCGGCGGGAGGATCGAGGTCGGCCCGGTGGGCAGCACCTGGCGGGTCCGCGCGAGCCTTCCCCTGGACGCGGTAGCGGCCCCGGTCGTTCGGGATGGCCGGGATGGCTTGGAGGAGACGACGTGACCACTGCCCCCGCGATCCGGGTCGGACTCGCCGACGACCAGCCGCTGTTCACCGCCGGCGTCGCCCTCGTGCTCGGCTCCCAGCCCGACCTGGAGGTGGCCTGGCAGGCCGTCAACGGCGCCGACGCCCTGGAGCGCAACGCCGCCGACCCCGTCGACGTGCTGCTCATGGACGTGCAGATGCCCGTGCTCGACGGCATCGCCGCCACCGCCGCCCTCACCGGCGGCCGCGCGACCGGCGGCGGCGTCTGCGCGACCGGGGGCGTCGCGACCGGCGTCGGCGCAACCGGCGTCGCCGGGGCCGCAGGCGACGGCGGCGCGACCGCGAGTCACGGGGGCGTCACCACCCGCGTCGTCGTGCTGACGACCTTCGACACCCAGGAGTACGTCGTCGACGCCCTCGGCGCCGGGGCCTCCGGGTTTCTCCTCAAGGACTCCCCGCCGGAGGAACTGCTCGCCGCCGTGCGCACCGTGCACTCCGGTGAGGCGGTCATCTCCCCGCGCGCCACCAAACGCCTCATCGATCACCTGCGCCCGATGTTCACCCCCGAGGCCCCCGACTCCGGGCCCGCGCCCGGCCGCACCCGCCGCATCCTCGCCGACCTCACCCCGCGCGAGACCGAGATTCTCATCGCCGTCGCCAAGGGCTGGTCGAACACCGAGATCTGCGAGCGCCTCGTCGTCTCGATGCCGACCGTGAAGACGCACGTCTCGCGGGTGCTCGCCAAGACCGGCTCCCGCGACCGGGTGCAGGCCGTCCTCTTCGCCTTCCGCGCCGGACTCGTCGGCCGCGACGACCTGCTCGCACCCTGAGCCGGTCCCACCCGCCGACGCCCTCCGACTACGCACCTCCGCCCCGCCACCGCACCCCGCCACCGCACCCAACCTCCGCACCCCACCCAACGACTCCACAGAGGCCTGGGCAGTGACCACTCGCGAGAGGTCACGTTTGTTGCGCAGCGCATCACCGCTGGTCAGAAGGCCGTGCCCACCCACCTCTCCCTGAATTGACCACTCGACGCACGCCGAGAGGTCACTCCCAAGGGATCTGTGGAGTCCGAGGTGCGGCCGCGGCAACCGACCTTCCCGTGGGGGGCGGGGGGCGGCCGCGTCCCGAGCCCCGGGGCTTCCACCGTTCGGACGTACACCGCGCCGAGCTCTTGTGTCGGTACAAGGCTGTGACCTGCAGTGATGCGAGCCAGGATTTCTCGGCGTTCATGCGGTGTACGTCCGAGGGGTGTCCACAGGGCTGTGGATAACCTCCGGGCGTCGTAGCGACCCGCTCCCTGGGCGCAGGCCCGGCCCGGATGCCCACGGTCGGGCATGCCGCAGGTCATACCCCGGGATGATCCGCGAGACCATCCCGGCGCCCGATGCCCGGCGCACGCGCCGGCGGCGAACCTGACGGACATGGACGTCATCACCACCCACGGTCTGACCAAGACCTACGGCGACACCACCGTCGTCGACTCCCTCGACCTGGCCGTGCCGACCGGCTCCGTCTACGGATTTCTCGGCCCCAACGGCTCCGGCAAGTCCAC
>JBDIAM010000486.1:0-2672 GCA_039812445.1 Piscicoccus intestinalis
CACCTCGAACTCGACGGGCACGACGCCGAGACCCGCGCCGCCAACAGCGCCCGAGAGAACGAGGACCTCTCCTGGGGCAAGTGGGCCAAGCGCCTGCAGCGGTACTTCTCGCACGTGGAGAACCTGCTGTGGCCCGACCTCATCATCGTCGGCGGCGGCGTGAGCAAGAAGGCGCACAAGTACCTGCCCAAGCTCGATCTGCGCACCCAGATCATCCCCGCCGTGCTGCAGAACGACGCCGGCATCATCGGCGCCGCCTGGCAGGCGGTGCACGACGCGGAACTGAAGCAGCCGAGCTGAACTCGCCCCGCTCGGGCCCGAGGGCGAGCTCCTCAGGCCTGGGCGGGCTTGCGGTCGGCCAGGTCGAGCACGCTCAGGCCGTCGATGACCTCGCCGGAGAGGTTGGTGACCTGCCGCAGATACAGCTCGCGGCCGTTCTCGGCCAGGAGGCCGTCGTGGATCGGCACGAACCGCGGGGCCCCGATGCGGCGGACGAACTCGATCGTCTCCTTCATCGCGCACCACGGGGCGTTGAGCGGCACGCCGAGCAGGTCGACGTCACCGGGCTCGGCGTCGAGGGCGTCGCCGGGGTGGAAGAAGCTCGGCTCGCCGTCGGCGCGCAGCACGACACCGGTGTTGTCGATGCGCGGGATGTCGGCGTGGATGATCGCGTGCCGCTGCCCGACGGGGCTGACGGTCAGCGCGCTGCCGCGGCTCTCGAGCGTGACGTCCGTTCCGCTGGTCAGGGTCTCGACGTCGCGCCGCAGGCCGCCGTCGCGCAGCTGGTCGGCGGTCTGGGTCTCCAGGAGCACTCGGGCTCCGGGATTGGCCTCGACGAGCGGCGCGAACCGGTCGGGGTCGCAGTGGTCGGGGTGCTGGTGGGTGACGAGGACGGCGTCCAGGTCGCGCAGCTGCTCGAAGCCCGAGGAGAAGGTGCCCGGGTCGAGCAGCACCCGCAGGTCGGCGACCTCGACGAGCAGACAGGAGTGGCCGAAACTGGTCAGACGCATGGGCTCACCCTAACGAGATGTGTCCCCCGCGCGAGCCGGGTAATCGGGCGATCCGACCGGCGGCCCGTACGATGCCCCCCGTGGAATTCCTCAACGGCCAGACCCCGGCGCACGACCTCACGTACAACGACGTGTTCATGGTGCCCTCGCGCAGCGACGTCGGGTCGCGCCTCGCCGTCGACCTGACGACGCCGGATCGCGTCGGCACGAGCGTGCCGCTCGTCGTCGCGAACATGACGGCGGTCGCCGGCCGTCGGATGGCGGAGACGGTGGCCCGCCGCGGCGCGATCGCGATCCTGCCGCAGGACATCCCGCTGCCGGCGATCGCGAGTTCGATCCGACGGGTCAAGGCCGCCGATCCGGTGCTCGAGACGCCGATCACGATCTCCCCCGGCGCCCCCGTCGCCGAGTTCCTCTCGCTCGTCGGCAAGCGGGCCCACGGGGTCGCGGTCGTCGTCGAGGAGGGCCGCCCGGTCGGCGTCATCGCCGAACGCGACTGCCAGGAGGTCGACCGGTACGCGACCGTCGGCGAGGTGATGACCGACGACATGCTGACCGTGACCCGCGACGCCGACCACCGCGAGGTCTTCGACCGGATGACCGCGCACCACCTGGCGACGGTGCCCGTCGTCGAGGACGACCGGCTCGTCGGCATGCTGACGCGCCGGGGCATCCTGCGGTCGACGATCTACACCCCCGCGCTCGACGCGACGGGCCGGCTCATGGTCGGCACTGCGGTCGGCATCAACGGCGACGTGCGCGGCAAGACCACCGCCCTGCTGGAGGCGGGCGCCGACGTGCTCGTCGTCGACACCGCCCACGGCCACCAGGACAAGATGCTCGAGGCGCTCGCGCTGGCCGTGCGCGCCCGCGCGGACTTCGAGTCGGCCAGCGGCCGGCGCGTGCCGATCGCGGCCGGAAACGTCGTCTCCGCCGACGGCGCCCGCGACCTCGTCTTCGGCGGCGCCGACATCGTCAAGGTCGGAGTCGGGCCGGGCGCCATGTGCACGACCCGCATGATGACCGGGGTCGGCCGCCCGCAGTTCTCGGCGGTCATGGAGTGCGCCGCCGCGGCCAAGGACCTCGGCGGCGTCGTGTGGGCCGACGGCGGCGTGAAGTACCCCCGCGACGTCGCGCTCGGGCTCGCGGCGGGGGCGGCGAGCGTGATGATCGGCTCGTGGTTCGCCGGCACCCACGAATCCCCCGGCGACCTGCAGCGCGACAGCGAAGGGCGGCTCTACAAGGAGAGCTTCGGCATGGCGTCCTCACGGGCGGTGCGCAACCGCACCCGCTCCGCCAGCGCCTTCGACCGCGCGCGGTCGGCGCTGTTCGAGGAGGGCATCTCCAGTTCGCGGATGTACCTGGATCCCGAGCGGCCCGGCGTCGAGGACCTCATCGACCACATCGTCTCCGGCGTGCGCAGCTCGTTCACGTACGCCGGCGCCGCGACCATCGGCGAGTTCCACTCCCGCGTCGTCGTCGGCCTGCAGTCCAGCGCCGGCTACGACGAGGGCCGCCCCCGCCACACCTCCTGGTGAGACCGCCCACGGCGCAGCCCGACAAACGACGCTGAGAACTGCGTGTCGCGGTGAGAACTGCAGTCCGGACTGCAGTTCCGACCACGACACGCAGTTCTCAGGGACGTGGGTCTCGGGGCGTGGG
>JBDIAM010000487.1:0-2667 GCA_039812445.1 Piscicoccus intestinalis
GTCATCACGAGGATGACGTTGCGGAAGTCGACCGTGCGGCCCTGCCCGTCGGTCAGGCGCCCGTCGTCGAGCACCTGTAGCAGGATGTCGAACGTCTCCGGGTGAGCCTTCTCGACCTCGTCGAGCAGCACGACCGAGTACGGGCGCCGCCGCACCGCCTCAGTGAGCTGGCCCCCCTCGTCGTAGCCGACGTACCCGGGCGGGGCGCCGATGA
The DNA here is from genome assembly GCA_039812445.1 of Piscicoccus intestinalis. Classification (GTDB taxonomy): domain Bacteria; phylum Actinomycetota; class Actinomycetes; order Actinomycetales; family Dermatophilaceae; genus Kineosphaera; species Kineosphaera intestinalis_A. The sequence goes on from JBDIAM010000487.1 coordinate 215, forward strand.
GCCGGGCCACCGCATGCCGCTCGGAGTACTCGCTCATGTCGATGCGCACCATGGCGCGCTCGTCGTCGAAGAGGAAGTCCGCCAGCGACTTGGCCAGCTCGGTCTTGCCGACGCCGGTCGGGCCGAGGAACAGGAACGAGCCGGTGGGCCGGTCGGGGTCGGCGATGCCGGCCCGGCTGCGGCGCACCGCGTCGGAGACGGCCCGCACGGCCTCGGTCTGCCCGATGAGCCGCCGGCCGAGGTACTCCTCCATGTGCAGCAGCTTCTCGGTCTCCCCCTCGAGCAGGCGCCCGGCGGGGATGCCGGTCCACGAGCTGATGACGTCGGCGATGTCGTCGGCGCCCACCTCGTCCTTGACCATCGGGCCCTCGCCGCCGCTGGCCTCGCGTTCGGCGCTGTCGGCCTTGTCGAGTTCCTTCTCCAGCGCGGGGATCTCGCCGTACAGCAGTCGGGAGGCCTCGCCGAAGTCGCCCTCGCGCTGCAGCCGCTCGGCCTGCACGCGCACCTCGTCGAGGCGGGCCTTGAGGTCACCGACCCGGTTGAGGCCGGCCTTCTCGGCTTCCCACCGTCCGGTCAGAGCCGCCAACTCTTCTGTGCGATCGGCGAGGTCTTTGCGCAGCCGCGCGAGGCGCTCGCGGGAGGCCTCATCGGTCTCGCGGTCGAGGTGCAGCTCCTCCATCTTCAGCCGGTCGACCTGGCGGCGCAGCGCGTCGATCTCGACGGGGCTGGAGTCGATCTCCATGCGCAGCCGGGAGGCGGCCTCGTCGACGAGGTCGATGGCCTTGTCGGGCAGCTGCCGGTTCTGGATGTACCGGTTGCTCAGCGTGGCGGCGGCCACGAGCGCGGAGTCGGCGATGGCCACCTTGTGGTGGGCCTCGTAACGCTCCTTGAGGCCACGCAGGATCGCGATCGTGTCTTCGACGCTCGGCTCGCCGACGTAGACCTGCTGGAAGCGGCGCTCGAGCGCGGCGTCCTTCTCGATGTGCTTGCGGTACTCATTGAGGGTCGTCGCGCCGACGAGGCGCAGCTCGCCGCGGGCCAGCAGCGGCTTGATCATGTTGCCCGCGTCCATCGAGCCCTCGCCGGTCGCCCCGGCGCCCACAATCGTGTGCAGCTCGTCGATGAACGTGATGACCTTGCCGTCGGACGACGTGATCTCCTCGAGCACGGCCTTGAGCCGCTCCTCGAACTCCCCGCGGTACTTCGCGCCGGCGACCATCGCGCCCAGGTCGAGGGCGATGAGCCGTTTGTCGCGCAGCGACTCCGGCACGTCGCCGGCGACGATGCGCTGGGCGAGACCCTCGACGACGGCGGTCTTGCCGACGCCGGGCTCGCCGATGAGCACGGGGTTGTTCTTCGTGCGGCGGCTCAGCACCTGCACGACGCGGCGGATCTCGGAGTCACGGCCGATGACCGGGTCGAGCCGGCCCTCGCGGGCGGCCTCCGTGAGGTCGGAGCCGTACTTGGCGAGCGCGTTGAACTGGTCCTCGGGGTTCTCGGAGTCGACCTTGGCGCCGCCCCGCATCTGCGGGATGAGCTGGTCGATCGCGTCGGCGTTGAGCCCGAACAGGCCGGTGCGCGCGATGGCGAGCAGCAGGTGGTCGGTGGAGACGTAGGTGTCGCCCATCGCCTCCATGACCTGGCGGGCCTGCTCGATGACGTTGAGGCCGGAGCGACTCAGGCTCGGACTCGTCATCGAGGAGCCGGTGGCGCTGGGCAGCTTGGCGAGCTCGGCCTGCGCGGCCTGGCGGGCCGCCTGCATCGAGCTGCCGGAGGCGTCGAGCAGCGGTCCGGTCGTGGTGTCCTGCTGCTCGGTGAGCGCCAGCAGCAGGTGCGCGGGTTCGACGTGGGGGTTGCCGGCGGCCGACGCGTTGCGGGTGGCCGCCGAGAAGGCCTCCTGGGCCTTGGTCGTCAGCTGAAGGTTCATGGGCGTTGCGATGCTCCTTGGTCGGGGATGTGACTGCTTGTCCGGTTCAACCGCCTCAAACTTGAGTGTATTCCGCTCAACCTTAGCTCTGGCCTCCTGATCGGCGGTGAGTCATGCTGGTCGCCCGGCCCCAGCTCAAGGAGGCACCATGCGCATCGTCATCGCGCTGGGCGGCAACGCCCTGCTGCAGCGCGGCCAGCCGATGACCGCGGGCAACCAGCGGACGAACATCCGCACGGCCTGCCGAAGCATCGCCACCGTCGCTGCGGGCAACGAACTCGTCGTCGCCCACGGTAACGGGCCGCAGGTCGGGCTGCTGGCGCTCCAGGCGGCCGCCTACACGCACGTGGACCCCTACCCGCTCGACGTGCTCGGCGCGCAGACCGAGGCGATGATCGGCTACGTCATCGAGCAGGAACTGGGCAACCTGCTCCCGCTCGAGCAGCCGCTGGCGACGATCCTCACGCAGGTCGAGGTCGACCGCGACGACCCGGCGTTCGACCACCCGACCAAACCCATCGGCCCG
>JBDIAM010000488.1:0-2655 GCA_039812445.1 Piscicoccus intestinalis
GGCGACCCGCGCTCCCGCCGCGACCCGCGCCACCCCGGGGCGGCCCACCTCCCCCACGACGTGGACGACCACCGTCCCGGCGGCCGCCGTGGCCGCGCCGCCCGCGGTCCCGCTCGCGCCGGCCGGACCGTCGGCTGTCGCCGGACCGGCCGACATGCCCGGGGTCCCCGCGCCGGCCGGGCTGCCGGGTGCGCCCGCCGAGGCGCCCGTTGCGCCGGGTGCCCCCGGCGTCCCGGGTGCCCCTTGTGAGCCGGAGACGCTCGGTGCCGCCACCGCCTCCACGGGCACGGGCTCCGACCGAGAGTCGGCCCACCAGACCCGGGCTCCGACGATCGCCGCGAGGGCCGCGACGATCAGCGCCACGCCGAGCAGCGTCCGGCCGGTCGCCCCGACGCGGGCGCCCCGCAGCGCGGAGGGCAGTTCGATCACGGCCGGCCCATCCCGACGCCCGCCGACGGTGCCGCCCGCCCCACTTGGATCATCCGGACCACCTGGTTCGTCCCGACCGTCCGGACTGTTCGACCAATCCGACCAGTCCGACCAGTCCGACCAGTCGGACCGGTCCGGCCCGTGTGGCCTGCGCGCCGGATCCGGGATGCCGGGTCGCTCCGGGTCCCCGTCGTAGCCCGCGACCTGCGAGAACTCCTGCTCGTCCGGACGCGCCGGGTCCTGCGCGCCGTACCGCGCGCGGCGCCTGAGCGCGTGGGCCGGCTCCGAGCGCTCGCGGTCCGGCGCACCGACGACGGCCAAGTCGGCCGTGTGAGCCCCGCCGCCCAGCGGCGTGCCTGACACGCCCGTCTCGCGGTGCGGCGCGGGGATGCCTGCGGGGTCGGCGACAGGAGGCGGCTCGGCCGTCAGCAGCGCGGCGAGGCGGCGCGTCGACGGGTAGGGGTCGGGGGCGTGCGGGCGGGGCATGAGCGGAACGGTAGGCACGCGTCCACCCGCGACGCAGGGCACTCACCGGTGGCTGTGGACGGCCGACACCCGCCGGACGCGCCTGTGGACAGAACAGCGGGCCGGCTCCGGCAGCGAGCCTCGAAGCGTCGCGGACGAGCGACGGTCCGACGCTCAGGCGGGGGCGACGACGACCGCGACGGTGCCGGGCCCCAGATGTACGGCCAGCACGGCGGGCAGTTCACGCACCTGCACCGGCGGCGGCACCGGCTCCTGGCCCTCGCCCGCCGACACCGCGCATCGTTCCCGCAGGTCGGAGGCCAACCGCTCGGCCCGCTCCAGGGCGTCCGCATGGTGCACGGCGATCCGCACCCCGCCCGCGACCGGCTCGACCGACTCGACCGACTCGACCGACTCGACCGGCCCGACCGGCTCGACCGGCTCGACCGACTCGGCCAGCTCGACCGACTCGACAGACTCGACCGGCTCGGCCGACGACGGTTCCGCGGACGACCGGTCGGCGTCGGACGACGGCCGCCCGGGAGTGTCGGCGCGCAGCTCCTCGACACTCTCGACGGCCAGATCGGTGAGCCGGGCCAGCGCGCGCCCGCTCGTGCGCAGCCGCGCCACCGGCTCCACGTGCCCGCGCGTCAGCGCGATGATCGGCTTGATCGCCAGGGCGCTGCCCAGCAACGACGCCGCGGCCCCGATGCGGCCGCCCCGACGCAGCTGGTCGAGGCTGTGCACGTAACACAGCACGGTGGTGCGGGCGCAGCGCGAGCGGATCTCCTCGCCGAGGCGCCGTGCGCGCTCCGCGGCCGCCGAGCCATCCCCGGAATCCGAGTCATCCCCGGAATCCGAGTCATCCCCGGAATCCGCGGCAGCGGAGTCAACCCCGGAATCCGACGCACCCGACGCAGCCGAGGAATCGCCCGGGCCCCCGGAACCCCCCGAGACAACCTCGCCGCGACCCCGCGCCGCGGCGAGCACGGCGTACCCGAGGGCGAGTCCGGTGCTGGCGGTGTCGACGACGTCGACGGGCACGGGCGCCTCCCGGGCCGCGAGCGTCGCGCCGTCGCACGTGCCGGACAGCTGGCCGGACAGGTGCGCCGAGACGATCGCCTGCGCGCCGTCGGCGGCGAGCCGTTCGTAGCAGTCCAGCAGCACCGCCGGCGACGGCCGCGACGTGCTGACGTGGCGGTTCTTGCGGATCGCCTCGATGACCTGCGCCGGTTCGACGTCGACGCCTTCGGTGAACTCCTCGTTGTCGATGAGCACGTGCAGCGGCACGATGGTGACGCCCGCCGCGGCGGCCTCCGCCGCGGTCAGGGCCGCCGTGGAGTCGGTGACCACGGCGACGGGCGGGGAGCCGGTCACGACCGACTCCCCGGTCCGTGCGCTGGGCACCGCACGTCAGTTCGCGACGATGTTGACGAGATTCGGCGCGCGCACGACGACCTTGCGCACCGTCTTGCCCGCGATGAGCTCGGCGATCCGCGGCTCGGCGAGCGCCTGCTCCTGCAGCGCGGCGTCGTCGATGTCGGCCGGCACCTGCAGCCGGGCCCGCACCTTGCCGAGCACCTGCACCACGCACGTCACCGAATCCTGCACGAGGTACGCCGGATCCGCGGTCGGGAACGGCGCGTACACGACGCTGTCGTCGTGACCGAGCCGGTGCCACAGCTCCTCGGCGATGTGCGGCGCGACCGGCGCGATCATGACGATGAGCGACTCGACGACCTCCCGCGGCGCCGCCGGCAG
>JBDIAM010000489.1:0-2646 GCA_039812445.1 Piscicoccus intestinalis
GGGGCGCTACGTCAGCAGCGTCCGCCCGATCCAGTCGCCCGGGGCGCAGCCGGGGGGCACGGCGTAGGCCGCGGAGCCGACGTGCGTCGCCCACGTGTTCAGCGCGTCCGCCTCCGCGAGCCGGCGCTGCACGGGCACGAAGGCCGTCGCCGCGTCGGCCTGGTAGGCGAGGAACAACAGCCCCTCGTCGGGCCGCCCGTCGGCATGCAGACCGTCCGCGTAGTTGTACCCGCGACGCAGCATCCGCTCGGCGGCGCTGCGGGCCTGCGCCCGCGCCGCGTGCGCGTTCGGCGGCACGACCGTGAACCCCGCCTCGTCGACAGCGGTGCGGTCGACGACGGTGAACTCGGAGGTGCCGGCCGGGGCGGTCAACGGGCTGCCGTCCATGCGCCGACCGAACGCGAACTCCTTGGCGGCCGTGTCGATATCGTCCCAGCGACCGAGATCCAGCCGCACCCGGCGCAGCACGAGCTGCGTGCCGCCCGCCATCGGTCCCGGGCCGGGTGACCACACGACCGCGGCCACCTGCGCGGGATCGCGCTCGTTGGCCGAGCCGTCCCGCAACCCCATCAGGTTGCGCGGCGACGACTGCTGCGGCGCACCGGGTTCGGGAGCCACCGGCATGAAGCCGTGTTGCGTCCACCGCAGCGTCATCGCGTGGGTGGTGTCGCGCAGCAGGCGGCGCTGCGCGTACGCCACCCCGGTCGGATCGTCGGAACAGATCTGCAGCAGCAGGTCGGTCTGCCCCCAGCGGTCCTCGAGCTTGTCGGTGGAGAACGCCGGGATCGACGCGACCCCGGCCGGGCAGCGCTGCGGCACACCGGAGGCCGCGAACAACCCGGGCCCGAAACCGAACGTCACCGTGAGTCGGGACACCCCCACCGCCGGAACCGCCTCCAGCGCGCCGAGCGGGGGCCGGCCGCCGCACAGCCGGGCCGCGTCGTCGGTGAGCATGCGCAGGACGCCCTCGACATCCCGCGCGTCGACGCCACGGTTGAGGTCGAGGCCGACGAGGCCGACGTGGGTCTGCTGCGGGGTCGTGATGCCTGCCTGGTGCTCCCCGTAGAACGGCACGGTCGTCGGGCCTGCGTCGTCGGGGCGCGCGGCAACCGGATTCGCCCCCGCGTCGCCGTCGCGCAGCCGCATGCCGACGGCACCGGCTCCCGCGCCGGCGGCCAGGGCGGCCGAGCCGACGAGCAGCGCCCGTCGGCTCGGGGTCGCCGGGGTCATGAGCTCGCGGGGGACTGGCCCGAGCCGTCGGTCTGGTGGTACGGCTCCTGGGCACCGGTGAACTGTTTCGCGACCGCGTCGAACGAGATGCTCTGTCCGTTCTCGGTGTTCAGCGTCACGTGGACGACCGCGCCGGGCTGCACCGGGTTCTGCAGGTCGAGCACCATGACGTGGTCGCCGCCGGGCTGCAGCAGCAGGGTGCCGCCGGCCGGGATCGTCAGCTTGTCGGTGCGCTGCATCACCGGCTGACCGTTCTGCATGACGGTGCTGTGCAGTTCCGCGCGAGCGGAGGCGTTCGTCGAGGCGGAGACGAGCGTGATGTCGTTGCTGCTCGTGTTGCGCACGGTCGCGAAGACCGCCGTCATCGCCATCGTGCTCGGGTCGGGGCGTGCGGCGGCCCAGGGGTCGAGGATCTGCATGCCGGCGGCGTCGGCGGCGGCGGAGCCCTGGGTGGTCGCCGCGGCCTCGGTCGTGGCCTGCGACGCGCCCATCGGTTGGTCGCCCTCGGATGGCGAGCAGGCGGTCAGGCCGGCGCCGAGGGCCAGCGCCAGGGCCAGGGACGTGGTGGCGCGGCGGGTGCGGGCAGGGAGGAACGGCTTCTTGACAGACATGTGTGTGGTCGGTCCTTCGGGATCGCGGCGCGTCGGCGCGCCGATGGGTCAGCAGGTCAGGATCGCGGGGCGAATCCGACCGGCGGACCGCGCAGCGCCCACCCCGGGGTGCACCACCGTTCGGTGAGTGGCGGCGGAGCCGGGTGCACGCGCCACAGGGCGACGCGCACGGTGAGCGGCCCGGCGCAGGGCGGCGCCAGCAGCGGCCGCACGAGCCGCCACACCGCGTCTTCGGCGTGGGCCATGACCAACGCGCACACGAGCGTCGCCGCCGCGTGCGCGAGCAGCATCGCGGGGGACAGGCTCGTCCACACGGTCTCGAGACCGGCTCCGGTCGCGGCGGGCGCCCCGGCCGTCGCGTGAGCCGCCGTCGCGTGAGCGGGTGCCCCGTGGGCGGCCAGCGCGTGCGCGGCGTTCGCGCCGTGTCCCGTGGCGTGTCCCGTGGCGTGTCCCGCGGTCGGCAGTGGGGCACCCGCGGAACCCGCACCGACGACCGTCCGAGCGGTCGCGTGGAAGAAGACGTGCAACGCGAGTTGACCCCCGCCGAGCGCGAGGACGAGTGCGCGGGCCCCGACGCGGCGCGAGGTGAGCCAGAAGCTCGCGAACCACACGGGCAGCGCCGCGAGGAGCAGCACCCCGACGGGCGGGAGGCCGCCGCCGGCCAGGGCGTGAGCGCCCGCGGCGAGGGCGAGGCACACGAGGGCGAACACGCCGGTGCGTGTCAGGCGCACCCATCCGTGTCGCGGCCCCATGGGGTCACCCTAAGCCGCTGACCACGCCCGCGGAGTGCCGCCCGATGTGAAGC
>JBDIAM010000490.1:0-2620 GCA_039812445.1 Piscicoccus intestinalis
CCGTGAGCCTGCTGACCCTCGGCCTGATCGTCGGGCTGCCGATGGCGGTCGTCGCCGCGGTGCGCTCGACGTGGTCGCCTTGAGGCGAGTCGATGCTCTCGAGCATCAGCCCGCTAGGTGAGCGGGCCCGGGGATCACGGTGGTGGCTGACGACGACGGCCTACGTCGTCGGCTCGCTGGCCGGCGGGGCGCTGATCGGCTTCGCCGCCGGCGCCGTCGGGGCGGTGCTGGCGCTGCCCGCGCAGGCCGTGTTCGGGTCGGCGACCGTGCTCGTCGGCGCGCTCGTCGTGGCCGCGGCCTTCCTCCTCGGGCTGGCCGTCGACACCGGCCGGGTCGGGCGCGGGCTGCCGTCGTGGCAGCGGCAGGTCGACGAGCAGTGGCTGACCCGCTACCGCGGCTGGGTGTACGGCCTCGGGTTCGGGCTGCAACTGGGGCTGGGCGTCGTGACGATCGTGCCGAGCTCGACGACGTACGCCATGCTCGCCGGCGCCGCCCTCACCGCGAACCCGGCCGCCGGGGCCCTCGTCGGCGCGGTCTTCGGGCTCGTGCGGGCGCTTCCCGCGCTCGTCGTCGCCCGCGTCGAGGAACCCGCGCACCTGCACGACCTCTTCCGTCGGCTACAGGCCTGGGCCGCACCGGCCGATCGGATGGCACGCGCCTCATTGGCCGTCGGCGCCCTGCTCGCCGTGGCCCTCGCCCTCGTCCCGCTCACGCGGTGACCAGCCACCGACACCCGCCCGCCGACCCTCCCGACACCCGCCCGCCCGTCTCACTCCAGCCGCACAGGAGCGCTCATGACGTCGACACCGACACCACCGGTCAGCCGGTCCACCTCGACCGTCGAGAGATTCGGGCTGGCGGCGAACCCCGCGGGAGGCTGGTCGGTCGACATCCGCCGGCAGGCCCCGCCCCAGCGGCTCACCGTCTCCTCGATCGACAAGGTCGGGGTGCTCGCCAGCAACGGCGAGGTGCACCTGCCGGTGCTGCACGCCGCGACGGTGCCGCTGCCCGCCGACCGCGGCGACTTCGGCTCCGGCGCGGTGGAGGTGCTCACGCCGACCGACATCTTCCTCGCGCTCGTCGAGTACGGCCCGGAGGTCGCCGACCAGGGCCTGTTCGCCAACCAGGGGCTGCCGCGCCTCGCGCCGAGCCACTTCCACCCCGACAACCTGCAGCGCCCGCAGCCGGCGGTGAGCGCCGCGCAGTACTTCTTCTCCAGCGGCGGCCGCGCGTTCTGCCTGTTCACCGTCATCGGCGCGCACCGGCGCCGGATGGCCACCGCCCCGCGGGCCGCCGCCATGGTGCGCGGCATCCGCATCACCCCCTACCGCAACCTGCCCTCCGGAGGCTGACGATGTCGACGCTCACGCAGATCACCGACTCCCCCCGCGGGCTCGTGCGGGTCGTCGGCCGGCTCTCCGAGCGGCTCGGTGTGAGCCGGCGCGGCTTCCTCCTCGGCGCGGCGGTCGCGGGCTCGGCCACGGTCGTCGACCCGGTCGGGTACCTGCTGCGGCCGCAGACCGCGTACGCGACCGTGTGCGGCCCGGGCTCGGGGCGCACGAGCGGGTGGACGGTGTTCTGCTGCACGATCAACAAGGGCGTCAACGCCTGCCCGCCGGGGAGTTTCGCGGCGGGCTGGTGGAAGGCCGCCGACTCCTCGTGGTGCTGCGGCGGCTACCGCTACATCGTCGACTGCAACGCCAAGTGCACGAAGTGCGGCTGCGCCCGCGGCAGCACGATGTGCGCGAAGAAGTGCTGGAACTGCAGCTGCGGGCGCGGCTCGAGGTCGACGTGCGACCAGCGCCGGGTGTGCTGCAACGCCTTTCGTTACGGGCAGTGCAACACGCAGGTGCGCTGCAGCGGCGGGGTCGTGTGCCGGGTGGCCAGCTGCGTGCCGCCGTACACGTTCGAGTCGTGCACCCGCACCTCGCTGCGCGACGACCGCACGCGCGCGCACAACGCCCCCTGCCTGCAGGGCTGCGGGCCGATCCTGCGCAAGTACAACGCGATGGGCGCGCAGCGCTCCTACCTCAAGGGCTCCCGCGGTCCCGAACGCGCGATCGGAGATGGTGTCGGCCGCTACGTGCACTACCAGGGCGGCGCGATCTACTGGACGAGCAAGACCGGGGCGCGCTCGCTGACGCTCGCGGCGCTGACGGCGTACAACAACTTCGGCGGCCCGCGCGGCCAGCTCGGGTACCCGCTGACCGACTCCGGCACGAGCGCCGAGTGGACGCAGCGGTTCCAGCGCGGGCTCATCGTCAAGGGCCCGCGCACGACGCCGCAGGTGCTCTGGCGCGAGGTGCTCACCGTGTGGCAGCGCATGGGGTCGGGGGCCGGCATCCTCAACTACCCCTCCGGGCCGCTGACCCACCGCAAGGACGGGGGCTGGCAACAGCCGTTCCGCAACGGCGTCGTCATCTGGAGCCGGTCCACCCGGCCGTTCGGGGTGGCCCGGCACGTGTACCTCGCGTGGATCAAGGCCGGTGGCGCCGAGGGCCGCTACGGCTACCCGCTGTCGGACACCGAGCAGCTGGCCAACGGAAAGTTCCGCGGCCGGTTCCAGGGCGGCACGATCACGGCGCCGTGAGCGGCGCCCGCCCGCCGGGCAGCCCGGGCG
>JBDIAM010000491.1:0-2608 GCA_039812445.1 Piscicoccus intestinalis
CCCGGACGGCCCGGACGGCCCGGACGGCCCGGACGGCCCGGACAGCCCCGTCGGCCGCGACGGCCGCGACGGCCCGGACGGCCCCTACGGCCGCGATGAGCACGACGAGCCTGATGAGCCGCGCCCGACGCGAGCGGCCCGATGGCTGACCGCGCGGGGGTGGCACGTGGCACCGGGCGACCGCGTGATCGCGGAACTGGACCGGGCCTGGGGGGCCTGCGACGACGCGGGCATCGGCCTGGACGAGCGGCGGATGGACGCCTACGCCGACGCCGTCGAACGCATCGCGGCCATCGATGTCGACACCGTGCCGGCGCAACCGCAGGCGGCGGTGCGGCACGTCATCCTCGGCACCGTGCTCGTCGACCCGGTGCTCGCCGCGCTGCGCCGGCTCGCGCATCAGCACACGTCGGTGAGTCGACACGAGGCCGCGGGTGGGGGTGTCGGCGGGCCCGGGTAGGCGCTGGGCGGCACCAAGCGGCACCAAGCGGCACCGGGCGGCACCGGGGTGGCCCCTGCTTGAGTCCCCGACGCGGGGTTGTCGGCCCAGGCTCGCGCGGACGAATCGCCGAAACGACGATCGCGTCGTGAAGTCCTGATCGGCCCCATGCCTGTGACCTGGGGTTTTGCCGCCGGGGCGTGATCCGGAGGCCCGTTGCGATAGTCGTTTCGGCGAATCACCTCCGGGCAACCGGCGTCCGGCTGGCTGGGATCGGCGGTGAGCCGCCCCTTGGGGGCTTGTCAGAGGCCCGTCAGTGGGCCGTGACTGGCACGTGGGTGGCCGCCAGCGGCCCGTGACTGGCCCGTGGGTGGCCGCCAGCGGCCCGTGACCACCCGCCACTGGCGTGTGACTGGCCGTCAGTGGCGCGTGACCGGCCCGCCCGTGGCCGTCAGTGGCCCGTCAGGGGCGGCGAGAGCGGGTCGGGCGCCAGCTCGATGGGCCGGCCGTGCGGGGTGCGGGCCGCAGCGGCGTGCCAGGCGCGTTCGGTGCGGTCGATGACGCCCGGCTCGACGAGCCCGAGCTGCGTCAAGAGGTCGGACAGCGCGGCCTCCCACGCCTCGAAGTAGCCCGCCGCGTCATAGCTCGTCGCGTCAGTGCCGGCCGTGTCGCCGGCCCGATCGCCGGTCGTGTCGCCAGCCCGATCGCCGGTTGTGTCGCCGGTCTTATCGGCGGCCGGATCGTCGGTCGCGTCGCCGGTGGTCGCCGGCTGCGATCGCAGGCGGTGCCCGAGCGCGTCGGCCCACTGGGCCCACGTGAAGACGCCGCGGTCGGCCAGGTGCACGGTCAACGCGAACACCGTGGCCTGCCACGGTTCGGCGAAGCCGGTGCGGCCGTCGGGCGGGGCCGGCAGGCCCGGGTTCGCCGCCAGCACCTGCGCGAACGTCACGCTCACGGCGCCGGCTCCAGCGAGTGCTGCCAGGCGTCGATGGCCACGGTGCCGGTGGGGTCGGCGTCGGCACCCCACAGCGCGGTCGCGTCGAACTCGACGGTGTACAGCCAGTCGGCCTCGCCCGGTGAGGGTGTTCCCGCCGGCACCGCGTTGCGCTCGGCGACGACGAACGGTCCGCGTACAGCGACGACCCGGCCGACGCGGCCGCGCGCGTAGCGGGGCACGCGGGTGTGGCCGCGCGGGTGGTCGTTGCGGGTGCGCACCGCGTCGCCCGCGGCGAACGCCGGGGTCGTGGCGACGTCGCGGTCGTAGGGGGTGCCGCGGTCGAGCCCCGCGCGCAGCGCGGACCAGGGCACCGCCTCCGCGGCGGGGGACGGCCGATCGCGCGCCGGCACCTCGGTCCCGTCGGGCAGGTCGGCGCGGGCCTGGTCGGTGAGGTCGGCGGGAGCCAGCAGGCCCGCCTCCACGAGGAGCCGCTCGAGCCCCCGGATCCAGATCTCGTAGTAGCTGCTCGACAGGTAGACGGCCGGCGGCAGCTGCTCGCGGGTGAAGCGGGAGCGGTCGATGCTCCAGCGCCCGAGGGCGCCCGTGGCCAGCGTCACCGCCAGCGCCCGCCGCTCCCAGTCGGCGTGGAAGACCGGCTCGTCCGCCTCGGGTTCGACGGGTCCGAAGCCGTGCATGCCGCCGAGGTCGTGGACGCCGTCCATCACGCCTCCCGTGCGCTTGTACCGGGTGTGTGTGCCAAGCCGGTGCCGATCATCGAGTCGCGTGTGACGAGTTCGGCGAGCTGCTCCACGGTCCACCCGTCGGTGCCCGCGGGGCGCCGCGGGATGACGAGGTACCGCACCTCGGCCGTCGAATCCCACACGCGCACACGGGTGTCCGCAGGAAGCTCGACGCCGAAGTCGGCGAGCACCCCGCGCGGGTCGCGCACGACCTTGGCCCGGTATGCCGGCGCCTTGTACCAGACGGGTGGCAGTCCGAGGATCGACCACGGATAGCACGAGCACAGCGTGCAGACGACGAGGTGATGCTCGTCGGGGGTGCATTCCAGGGCGACGATGTGCTCGCCCTGCCGGCCGGTCCAGCCCATCTCGCCGATCGTCGCGCTCGCGTCGCGCAGCAGCCGCTCGCGAAAGTCGGAGTCGGTCCAGGCGCGGGCCACGATCTGCGCCCCGCGGTGCGGCCCCACCTCGCGCTCGTAGTACTCGACGATC
>JBDIAM010000492.1:0-2600 GCA_039812445.1 Piscicoccus intestinalis
GTATCCACTCCCGGCCGCGGGGACTGTCGAGGCCACGCGCGATGTGACACCCTGTCGCCTGGCAGCACCTCCAGGGCGCGATCACCCCCGGGGACTGCGAGCGGCGCAACGGTGAAGGGGACGCGAGTGTTGGGTCGGGCCCGAAGAGTCGACGACGCGCCCGCCGCCGCACCGCCTCCCGCCGAACAGACGACCCGACTGGTCGTCGACGCGCGGTCGGTGTGGGTGGCCGCGTGGATCGTCGTCTGCGTCGTGGCGCTCGCGCTCTTCGTGCGGTTCGTGTTCGCCGACGGCGGGTCGATCTTCTTCAGCCTCGCGCTGGCCTTCTTCTTCGCGCTGGCGATCGAGCCGGTCGTGCGGCGGCTCGCGCGCCGCATGCCGCGGGCCGCCGCCACCGGTCTGACGTTCGTGGCGCTCGCCGTGTTCGTCACCGCCTTCTTCGCGACGTTCGGGCGCATGCTCACCGACCAGCTCGCCGCGCTCGTGCAGAGTGCGCCGCAGGTCGTCACGACGGTGCTCGACTCGTTCAACCACCGCTTCCACACCGCCTACACGACCGACACGATCCTGGGCGACCTCGGCGTCACGAGCGAGGAGGTCACGAGCCTGGCGGGCGCGATCGCCGGCGGCCTCGTCGGCCTCGTGAGCAACACGCTCGGGCTCGCCCTGAGCGTCTTCTCGTTCGTCTTCCTCGCCTACTTCGTCTCCGCGGGGCTGCCGAACCTGCGCGCCTGGATCGCCGGGCTGCTGCGGCCGCGCGGGCAGGTCGTGTTCAACACGGTCTGGCAGCTCATGGTCATCAAGGTCGGCGGCTACGTCGCGGCGCGGATGACCCTGGCCGTCATCTCGGGCACGGCGGCCGGGTTGTTCATGTGGTTCATCGACATGCCGTACTGGCTGCCGCTGGGCATGTGGACCGGCCTCGTCGCCCAGTTCGTGCCCACGGTCGGCACGTACATCGCGATCGCGCTGCCGGTCATCGTCGGCTTCGCGAGCGACGAACCCACCGACGGGCTGTGGGTGCTGCTCTTCGCCGTCGCCTACCAGCAGATCGAGAACGTGACGATCGAACCCCGTATCAGCGCCCGCGCCGTCAACCTGCACCCGGCGGTCTCGTTCGTCGCCGCGCTGCTCGGCGCCTCGCTGTTCGGCGTCGCCGGCGCCCTGCTCGGCGTGCCGCTCGCGGCCACGATCATGGCGATCTTCGACATCTACAGCCAGCGCTACGAGGTGTCGAGCGCCGCGGAACACGAGGCCGCCGCCCTCGTCGAATCGGCCCGCGGCCCCCACGAGGGCGGCGTGCTCGCCGCCCGGCGCTCGCGCGCGCACGCCGAATCCGAGCGCACGCGCGCCCGCGGAGACGCCACCGCCGAAGCCCTCGCCGAGTAGCGCGGCCTCGCGGCCCCGGCCGCGGCACCCGCGCACGCGACTACCCGCGCTCCCGACCACCCGCCCGACCCCCGCGCACTCGCGCACCCGCACCCGCACCCGCACCCGAGCACGTTTTCCACAGGGCTGTGGACACCCCTCGGACTATCACCGCGCTGGGCCGTCAGCGCTCGAACTCGAGAAACCGCAGGTCAGAGACCTGACCCAGCTCTGGGGCTCGACGCGGTGATAGTCCGAACGGTGGCGGCCCGGGGTCAACCGGACGCCCGAGCGGCATCGATGAGGCGGGCCGCCCCGAGGGACCGCGCGGTCGGCCCCTCCGGCCACCGGCCCGACTCGACGAGATCGGCGAACGCGACGACCTCGTAGGCGAGGTTTCCGTCGACGTCCTCGCCCGCGTCGAGCGTGCCGTCGACGACGTGCTCGACCGGCTCGCTTCCGAGTGGCTCGACCCGCAGTCGCCGCGGCCGGCTGATGTGGTCGATGACGAGCGTCGCTGCCTCGCCTTGGATTTCGCTGGGCAGCGCCGACGCGGTGATCTTCGAGTACGTCAGCGTCGCGACGAGCCCCGGGTAGCCGGCGACGATCACGCCGGCCCCGTCCGCGCCGGTCGGCAGCTCGATGGGGGCCGAGGTGACGGTCTGCGGCTCGCCGAAGAGGTCGACGCACGGGCTGGCGACGTACACGCCGAGGTCGAACAGCGCGCCGCCGCCGACCGCCGGGTCGAAGATGTTGACCCGCTCCCCGGCGAGCACCCGCTCGTATCGCGAGGAGCGTTGCACGTAGCGCAGATTCGCAAGACGCACGGGTCCGAGCGTCGGCAACAGATCGCGGATGGCGGCCATGCCCGGGTCGAATGCCGAGCGCATGGCCTCCAGCAGCACCACGCCCCGGTCCCGGGCGAGGTCGAACAGCTCCTGTGCCTGCGCGGCGGTGAACACCAGCGGCTTCTCGCACAACACGTGCTTGCCCGCCGCGAGCGCCGCCCGCGCGTGCTCGGCGTGCGCGGCGTTCGGCGAGGCCACGTAGACCGCGTCGACATCGTCCGCCGACAACACGGCCTCCAGGTCGGATTCACCACGGCCCGCATCGATCTCGGCGGCGAACTGCTGCGCGCGGAGCCGGTCCCGGGAGTGGGCCACGGTGATCGTCGCGCGCCCGCTGAGGCGGGTCGCGGCGGCGAAGTTGCGGGTGATGACGCTCGTGCCGAT
>JBDIAM010000493.1:0-2597 GCA_039812445.1 Piscicoccus intestinalis
GCCGCGACGGCGCACGCGATGCCGCCGACCACGCCGAGAACGACCGCGAGCCCGTGCGAGCGCGCCACCGCCTCCCGCTGGCGGTCGGGATCGGCTGCGGCGTAGCGGATCTGCAGCGGCTGGCCGACCACGGAGCGAGTCAGCGCGATGCCGATGCCGAAGACGACGAACGCGACGGAGAACGCCCCGAAGGTGGGCGCGTCGACCGACCGGGCGACGACGATCGACAACAGCACGTTGCTGGCCGCCGACAGGATCTGGTCGCCCAGGTTCCATCCGCCCTTGCGCATGGCGCTGAGCAGTTTTCCCACGGTCTTCTCCCCCTGATATGCCCGTGACGTGCGTGAAGCCCCCTGGCGCGGGCGCAGTCCCGAACCGGGCGCCAGTCTAGCCGCGGGCGGCGTATACGTCGGTCTGCCGGTGTTGTCGACCCACCGTGCTACCGTCGAATGGGATTGCTGGTAGCGGCGTTACGCACGCGCCGCGGGGGGAAAGACGGATACATGGGCTTGAAAGTCGTGCTGCGCTCGTACGGGGGAGACAACGACAAGGGGCGCCCCGAGTTCTATTCGAAAGACCTGGTCGTGGCGTCTTTCGTGCGCGCGGCCCGCGCGGCCAGCGAGGTCGCGGACATCGAGGTGTTCTTCGTCAACGACGGCCCGATCCCGCGGCTGCGCCTGAACTTCATGGAGCGCTGCGGCCGGGTGCTGCAGATTCCGGACGGTCCGGTCGGCATGCGCGACAGCTACCGCTACGGCCTCGACATGCCGCAGAAGTACGGGTGGAACGACGACGACGTCGTGGCCTACGTCGAGGACGACTACCTGCTCGTCGAGCACGCGTTCACGACGCTGATCGAGGGTGCCCGGGCGCTGCCGGAGGCGTCGTACTTCGCGCTCACCGGCTCCCGGCCCACCGACTACGACGACCCCGCGCAGCAGCGCCTGCACGGCCTGCCGAAGGGGTGGCGGCCCCTGCCGGACCGAGCGGTGGGGGAGGACACGTGGATCCACGTGCTGTCGGTCGCGAGCACGTTCGCCGCGCGCGTCGGGCCGTTGCGCGCCGACCGCGACATCTTCGAACAGTGCATGCGGCCGTTCCGCAACCGCTACCTCGATCACGAGACGTGCCTGCTCTACCAGAGCGTCGTGCCCTACCGCGGCAACGAGTTCTTCTTCGGCCTGCCTGGTGACTTCGTGCCCGGCGTCCGCGGCGTGCTGCGCGCGAGCGCCCTCGTGCCGTACCGGGTGCTGCTCAACCGGCGGGCCCGCCGGCAGCACACGCCGCACCTGCTGTACGCGGTGCAGCCGAGCGTGGCGACCCACCTCGAGGTGGCGATGATGAACTCCGCGCGCGACTGGGAGGCGGAGGCGGAGGCCGTGACCGACTGGGCCCGGCTGCAGGGGTATGACGTCACGCCGCTGTCGGAGCAGCAGCGTTCGCACGCCTGAGCCCGTTCGCTGCGGTCAGGCAAGCGAGAGGAAGAGCTTCTCCATCGCCTCGACGTCGAGCGCCTCGCAGTCGTCCTGCGCGGTCAGACACTGGCGCATGCCGATGGAGATCATCGCGAAGCCGGCGCGGTCGAGTGCCTTGTTGACGGCGGCGAGCTGCGTGACGATGTCGCGGCAGTCGCGGCCTTCCTCGATCATCTTGACGATGCCACCGAGCTGACCCTGGGCGCGCTTGAGCCGGCGGGTGACGACCTCCATGTCCGTGGGGTCCAGTTGCATGTCTCCTCCTCGCCGGTGCGGACGACCGGTACGCGCCACGGGTTAGCATACCCGCGGGGGTATTCGCTGGCTCAAGCGATCCTCAGGCGGGCGGTTCGACCGACGTCTGCGCGGGCACCTCGTCCTGGCGCAGGAGCCCGAGCTGACAGGTGAGTCCGTTGGGCCCGTGGTTGCAGTAGCCGCCGGGGTTCTTCTGCAGGTACTGCTGGTGGTAGTCCTCGGCGAGGTAGAACGGGCCGGCCCCACGGTCACCGTCGGTCGCCTGGAACGGGCGCAACTCGGTGCTGATCGGGCCGTATCCGTGCCGGTCGAGCTCGGCCTGGAAGGCGTCGCGGGTGGCGAACGCCGCGTCGCGCTGCTCGTCGGTGGCCCAGTAGATCGCCGAGCGGTACTGGGTGCCGACGTCGTTGCCCTGCCGGTTCGGGGTCGTCGGGTCGTGGTTCTCCCAGAACGCCTTGAGCAACTCGGCGGCGCTCACCCGGGCCGGGTCGTAGACCACGCGGACCGCCTCGGTGTGACCCGTGCGACCGGTGCAGGTCTCCTCGTACGTCGGGTTCGGCGTGTAGCCGCCGGTGTAGCCGACCGCGGTCGAGACGACGCCGGGGATGCGCCAGAAGATGCGCTCGGCCCCCCAGAAACAGCCCATCGCGAGGTACAGGGTCTGGGAGCCGGGCGGGAACGGTCCGTCCAAGGGCGTGTCGAGCACGAGGTGGCGCGGCGCCAATCCCGCCATCGGCGTCTCGCGCCCGGGCAGGGCGTCCTGCGGGCTGACCATCGTCGTCGTGCGGCCGAATCCGAACATGTCCCGCTCAACGCGCGAGGCGCCCGTGAACTTCCCGCGTGAACTTCCCGCGTGAACTTCCCGCG
>JBDIAM010000494.1:0-2594 GCA_039812445.1 Piscicoccus intestinalis
GGCAGCAGCGGGGCGAACGGCTCCCGGTAGGCCGGCTTGTGGGTCAGGGCCAGGGCCCCGGTGCTGCGGCCGTGGAACGCGCCGGTCGTCGCCAACAGCCCGGGCCGACCGGTGCGGCGGGCGAGCTTGACGGCGGCCTCGTTGGCCTCGGTGCCGGAGTTGGCGAAGAACACCGCGGAGCCGGTGGGGGCGCCGCTGACGTCGAGCAGCCGCTCGGCGAGCTCGACCTGCTGGGGGGTGGTGAAGAAGTTCGAGACGTGGATGAGCCGGGCCGTCTGCTGCGCGACGGCCGCGGCGACCTCGGGGTGCGCGTGCCCGAGGCAGTTGACGGCCAGGCCGCCGACGAGGTCGAGGTAGCGGTTGCCGTCGACGTCCCAGACGAGGTCGCCCGCGCCGTGGTCTAGCACGAGCTTGGGCCGTCCGAACACCCCCAGCAGGGACTGCTCGTAGCGGGCGAGCACCGATGGTGTGGCGGGCGCGGACGGGCCGGTCATGAGGTCTCCTTCGCGGGGTTGCCGGCGGGCGCGTTCGGGTGCCGGGGGGTGGGGTTCTCGTCGTCGGCGGCGGAGGCAGCGTCGCCGGGCGCGACCATCGTGCCGACGCCGGAGTCGGTGAACAACTCGAGCAACACGGCGTGGGGCACGCGCCCGTCGATGACGTGGGCCTGCCCGACCCCGGCGTCGACCGCCCGGATGCAGGCCTCGAGCTTGGGCGCCATCCCGGCGTCGATCGTCGTCAGCATGGCGCGCGCGCGATCGACGGGGAGTCGGGCCAGCAGCGAGTCGGGGTCCGGCCAGTTCGCGTAGATGCCCTCGACGTCGGTGAGCATGACGAGCTTGCGGGCGCTCAGGGCCGCGGCCAGCGCGGCCGCGGCGGTGTCGGCGTTGACGTTGAGCACCTGTCCCGGGTCGTCGAGGTCGCGGGCGATCGTGGAGACGACCGGCACGCGTCCGGCGTCGAGCAGGTCGAGGACGGCGGAGGGTTCGACCTTCTCGACGTCACCGACGAGCCCGAGGTCGACCGGGGTGCCGTCGACGAGCGTGCCCCGGCGGCGGGCCCCGAACAGGTGCGCGTCCTCACCGGAGAGGCCGACCGCGATGGGACCGTGCAGGTTGAGCAGGCCGACGAGCTCGCGGCCGACCTGACCGACGAGCACCATGCGCACCACGTCCATCGCCTCGGGGGTCGTCACGCGCATCCCACCGCGGAACTCGCTGGTGATGTCGAGCCGCTTGAGCATGGCGCCGATCTGCGGGCCGCCGCCGTGCACGACAACGGGCCGCAGCCCCGCGTAGCGTAGGAACGCGATGTCCTGCGCAAAGGCTTCTTTGAGGTCGTCGCGCACCATCGCGTTGCCGCCGTACTTCACGACGACAACCGCCCCCCGGAAGCGCTGCAACCAGGGCAGCGCCTCGACGAGGGTGGCGGCCTTCTCGGCGTCGGAGAGCGTGGACGTGGTCATGACTGATCCCCCCTGGATCATCGACGGTCGGGCGCGCGGCGCGGGCGCGCCCGGCTCACGTGCTGTAGGCGGAATTCTCGTGGACGTAGTCGTGGGTGAGGTCGTTGGTGAGCACTGTGGCGCTCGCGTCGCCGGCGTGCAGGTCGATGAGCACGCGCACCTCGCGGCCGGAGAGGTCGACGCCGGAACGGTCGTCACCGACTCCCATGGCGCGGCACACCTGCACCCCGTTGACCGAAACGTCGAGTCGCGCGGGCTCGAAGACGGCGGAGGTCGTGCCGACGGCCGACAGGATGCGGCCCCAGTTGGGGTCGCCGCCGAAGATCGCGGCCTTGAACAGGTTGCTGCGGGCCACGGCCCGGCCGACCTGCACGGCGTCGTCCTCGTCGGCGGCGCCGACGACCTCGATCTCGATGTCGTGATGGGCGCCCTCGGCATCGCGCATGAGCGCGTGGGCCAGTTCGTCGCAGGCCTGCGTCAGCGCGCTGCCGAAGCCGGTCGGGTCGACGGTCGCGTCGGATGCGCCGGAGGAGAGCAGCACGACGGTGTCGTTGGTCGACATGCAGCCATCGGAGTCGAGCCGGTCGAAGGTGACCCGGCAGGCCTGGCGCAGGGCGGCGTCGAGCTCGGCGGCAGGAAGGGCGGCGTCGGTGGTCAGCACGACGAGCATCGTCGCCAGGCCGGGCGCGAGCATGCCGGCGCCCTTGGCCATGCCGCCGATGCTCCAGCCCGGCCCCTCGACGACGACCTGCTTGGGCACGGTGTCGGTGGTCATGATCGCCCGTGCGGCGTCCTCGCCCGCGGCGGGCGCCAGGGCGGCAGCGGCCGCGTCGACCCCGCGCAGCAGTGTCGGCATGTCGAGCCGCTCCCCGATGAGGCCGGTCGAGCAGACGAGCACGTCACCGGAGGACACCCCGAGCACCTCCGCGACGCGCTCCGCCGTCGTGTGCGTGTCGGCGAATCCCTCCGGGCCGGTGCAGGCGTTCGCGCCGCCGGAGTTGAGGATCACCGCGTCGATTCGCCCGTCGGCGACCGCGACCCGGCTCCAGGTGACCGGGGCCGCCTCGACGCGGTTGGTCGTGAAGACGGCGGCGGCGTGGTGGTCGGGCCCGTCGTTGACGACGAGGGCGAC
>JBDIAM010000495.1:0-2593 GCA_039812445.1 Piscicoccus intestinalis
CCGCTGTTCGCGTTCCACACCTCCGGCTCCACCGGCTCCCCGAAATGCGTGATCTACGAACGGCCGCAGGTGATTTCGCACGCCGACGCGGTGATCGCCACGCTCGGGCTGGGCGCGGCTCACAACTACGTCGCGCTGCCGCCGATGCGGTTCGCCTACGGGTTGAGCATCGTGGTCAGCCACCTGCTCGCCGGGGTGCCGGTGACCTTCGCCGACGCCGAGTGGGGACTTCCGGCGATGCAGGCCGTCGCCGAGCGCGACGAGCGCCCCCTGGCCGTGTACGCCCTGCCTCAGCACACACCGCTGCTGCTGGCGAGCGACCTGGCCCCGGACCGTCTCGAGCGGTTGCTCATCGCGGGGGGCCGGCTCTCGGGCGCCTCGGCGCAGGCCCTCGCGCGGCGCTTCCCGCGGATGCGGTTGACGAACATGTACGGCCAGGCCGAGATGGGGCCGCGGCTGGCCACGTGGCACGGCGACCCCGCCGACTTCACCGAGGGCCTCATCGGGAGCCCGATCCCCGGGGTCGACCTCGACGTCGCCGACGACGGGGTGCTGCTCGCGCGCAGCGACCACGCGATGACGGCCGCGATGCGCGCCCCGTACGAGGCGATGGAGCCGTTCGCCGGGCGGAACGAGGCCGTGCGCACCGGCGACCGGGCGACCCGCCTGCACTCCGGCCCGCACGCCGGGCTGCTGCGGCACGACGGCCGTGCCGACCATGTGCTCAACGTGGCCGGCACCAAGGTCGATCTGCATCGTGTGACGGCGATCGTGCAAGAGGTGACCAAGCCGCTGCTCGTCAACGTCGGCACGCGCCCGGCACGCCGCGGCGGCGACCTCGTGCCGGTCGTGGAGATCGTGCCGAACGGACCGGCTCCGAGCAGCACCGCGCCCGTGCGGCGCGCGCTGCACACCGAATTCGGCGGACTGGCCGCCTTGTTCGACCTGAGATACGTCGACCGACTCACGCTGAAGGAGAGTGGCAAATGAGCACCGTGCAGGAACGCTGCACCTGGATCACCGAGCAGGTACACCGGCTGGGGCGCCGGGGTGCGCTCGTGCAGCTGTCGGGAGGGATCGACTCCTCGGTCGTCCTGCACCTGTGCGCCAAGGCCCTGGGGCCGGACAACGTCGTGGCCTTGTATCTACCGGATGACTCAACCGGGCCCGAGACGAAGGCCTTCGTCGAGGCGGCCGCGCAGAACGCGGGCGTGCGGCTCATCGAGCGTTCGATCGCCGCGACGATCGAGGCCCAGCAGCCGATCGCGCAGATCAACGAACTCATCCGCAAGTACGAACCGGGTTACGACCCGAGCACGCACGCGTACTCGGTGAACGCCGCGAGCACGATCGCGCGCCGCCTCGGGGCCCTGGTGTACGAGGTCGCGATCGGCCCGCGCCACGGCAGGCCGGAGAAGACCGTGCGGCTCTCGGTCGAGGACCTGCGGGCCCTGATCGCCTACCAGAACCGCAAGCAGCGCACCCGCATGCTGTTCGCCTACGCGGAGGCCGAGGCGCTCGGGTACGCGGTGGTCGGCGCGAGCAACGGCGACGAACTCGACACCGGATTCGTCGTCAAGTACGGCGACGACGCGGCCGACATCTGCGCGATCGGAGACCTGTCCAAGCCGCAGGTCTACGAGTTCGCCCGCGAATTGGGCGTGCCACAGCAGATCATCGACCGCACCCCGACGACCGACACGTACGCGCTGGAGCAGACCCAGGAGGACTACTACTACGCGCTGCCCGCCGACGCGCTGCGCCGGCTCGTCGGCGACGGCGAGAGCGCGATCACCGACGAGGTCATCGAGGAGGTGCTGCCGCAGTGCCCGGGCTGGAAGGCCGCCGCGCTGCGACAGGCCGCCACCGGCCTGGCCGCCACCCTGCGCTACCAGCGCATCCGCAGCCTTCGCCCGTGAGCACTACTGCATCCCACAGCTTTTCACCGACTGAGGAAGGAATCATGAAACCCGACTGGAGCACCGTCGAGAAGGACCTGCTCGAGAATGTCTTCTACGCCTTCGACGCGCAGGCCGTGCGTGACTCCGACGATCTGACCCGCGACGGGATGCTCGACTCCCTGTCGGTCGTGGCGATTCTCGAGGCGCTCATCGAGGCGACCGGCGAGGAGGAGGCGTTCGACGACGCCCAGGCCGACGACTTCCGCAACCTGGCCGCGATCCACGAACTGTACGAACGGGTCTGACGTGTGCGGGTTCGCGGTCGTCATCGGACCGGAGGCGGTGGCAGCCGCGCTCGCGGCACCGGCCTGGGAAGATCGCGCACGCCGGGTCGAGGAGGCCCTCGCCCGGCGCGGACCCGATGAGCACGCGTGGCGGCGCACCGACGAGGCCATCGTCGCGTCGTCGCGGCTGACGCACTGGGAGGAGGGCGCCTCCACCCAGCCGTTCACCGACGCCGAGGGCGGCCTCGGCGTCTTCAACGGGGAGCTGTTCAACCTGTCGGCACTGCAGGAGCGGGTCGGCCGCCCGGGCGCCTCGGAGATCGAGGTGCTCACGGTCGGTTTCCGCCAGGAGGGGCCGAGCTTCTTCCGCGCGATCGACGGGCAGTTCGCGGCGCTGCTGCGGGCGAG
>JBDIAM010000496.1:0-2585 GCA_039812445.1 Piscicoccus intestinalis
CGGAGGTTGCCGCGTCGACCAGCTCGCGGGCCACCGCGGTCAGCGCGATCGGCTGGATCGACCAGTCCTGCGCCTCCACCCGATTCTCGTGCAGGGTGACCGCGGCGGGGTTGACCGCGAAGTCGAACCACTGCGCCGACCGGACGACGACGCCGGGCACGGTCGCCTCGCGCGCGACCGCCTCCTGATCGAGCTTGGCGCGGTAGTAGCCGAACTCGGCGAGTCCCGGGTCGTCGATGTTGATGATCGACAGCAGCACGTACCGGCCGGCGCCCGCGTCGGCCGATGCCTCGAGGAGATTGCGGGTGGCGGTGACGATGGCGTCGCCGGGGCTCATGTGGTCATCGGCCGGTACCACGTTGCTCGCGTCGATGACGGCCGAGCAGCCGGCCAGCGCCTCCCTCAGCCCGGTGCCCGTGAGCAGATCGACGCCGCTGCCGCGAGTCAGCGGCGTCACCTGCAGTCCGCGCCGCGCGAGCTCGTCGCAGATCACCCGACCTGAGGTGCCGGTCGCCCCGGCCACTGCGATGCTCATGAGCCTCACGCTGCCACAAGCGGATAGCGCCGCGGTCGGAGGTGCGCCCATGGCATCGCCCCCCGCCCGCGGGCAGACTGACCTTCACCACCATCCCGCCCGGTCAGCACGACGGAGGTGCACGTGACGCAGTGGCGTCTGGACGAGGAGGTTCGCGTCGGGCCGATCAGCCTGCGCGGCCGCGTCTACCTGCCCGCCCACCAGCCGGGGCTCGCCGAGGGCGGTCGCGTCTCCGAGCGCTACATCGCCTACCACCGGCAACGCGCCAAGGCGGGCGTCGCCATGCAGGTCACGGGCGCCACACCGGTCGCGCCCTCGGTCGAGTGGGCCGACATCTGCCTGTGGAACATCGACGAGTCGGTCGTGCCCGGCTACCGGCGTCTCGCCGAGGCGGTACACGCCGAGGGCGGACGCATGCTCGCCCAGCTCGCCCATCCGGGGCCCACCGAATACGAGGGCGTCGAGGTCATCGGCGCCTCCCTCGACCTGTCCGAGGTCACCCGGCAGCTCGCCGTGCCCGCCACCGCCGCCCAACTCGCCCGCATCATCGACGACTACGCGGCCGCCGCCGACCGCTGCCGCCGCGGCGACCTCGACGGCGTCGAGATCAGCATGGCCCACGGTCTCCTGCTCGCCTCGTTTCTCTCCCCGCTGACCAACCGGCGCGACGACGAGTTCGGCGGCGACGCCGAGCGCCGCCTCGAGCTGCCGCGCCGAGTGCTCAGCGCAGTCCGCGAAACCCTCGGCCACGACCGGGTGCTCGGCATCCGCCTCGGCTGCGACGACCTTGTCGCCGGCGGTCTGGCCCCCGGCGACGCCGCCCACATCGCCGCCGCCCTCGAACCCCAGGTCGACTACATCAGCGTCATGGTCGGCAACAACAACCGGCTCGAGGCGCGGGTGCGGCACTGGCCGCCCACCCCGGCTCCCGAAGGACTCTTCCGCGGCGTCGCCCGCACCATCCG
Organism: Piscicoccus intestinalis; assembly: GCA_039812445.1. Classification (GTDB taxonomy): domain Bacteria; phylum Actinomycetota; class Actinomycetes; order Actinomycetales; family Dermatophilaceae; genus Kineosphaera; species Kineosphaera intestinalis_A. The sequence continues at coordinate 1,501 of JBDIAM010000496.1, forward strand.
CGAGGCCGTCGATGTGCCCGTCGCCGCGGTCGGCCGCGTCAAGACCCTCGACCTCGCCAACGACATCGTCGCCGCCGGCGACGCCGACCTCGTCGGTATCGTGCGCGCCCACATCGCCGACCCCGAGCTCATCGCCAAGACCCGCGCCGGCCGCGCCGCCGACATCCGACCTTGCGTCGGGGTCAACCACTGCACCAACGGTCTGCTCGCCGGCCGCCCGCTGGGCTGCATGGTCAATCCCGACGCCGGCGACCCGGCCTCCCCGTCCGCACTCACCCTTGTCGGACACACCGCCACGGTCATCGGAGCCGGTCCGGCCGGCCTGGAGGCGGCCCGCCGCCTCGCCGAGCGCGGCAGCCGCGTCACGCTCCTCGAATCCGACGACCGCCTCGGCGGCGCGCTGACCGGCTGGACGAGCGCGCCGAGCCGCCGCGAGGTGCACGACCTCGTCGACTGGTACGCCCGACGCCTCGACGCGCTCAGCGTCGACGTGCGCCTCCGTGTCACCGCGACCCCGCAGCTCATCGCCGAACTCGGCGCCGACGACGTCGTCGTGGCCACCGGCTCCACGCCGCGCCCGCTGCCGCTGGAGGCCGACGACGGCTCGGTGCCGTTGCTCGACGTTCGGCAGGCCTTCGACCGACCGCCCGGCGGGCGCGTCGTGGTCTTCGACGCGATCGGCGCCCTCGATGCCGCGTTCGTGGCCGAGCACCTGCGGGAGCGGGGGGCCGATCCCGTGCTCGTTACCGCCCGTGTGCATGTCGGCGAGGGTGAGGGCATCACGAGCCTCTACCCGATGCTGCGCACCCTCGGCGACCGGCGCATCCGCACCCTCGAACGCCTGCGCCCGGTCGCCGTCGCCGACGGCCACGTGCGGCTGACCGGCGTGTTCGGCGGCGACGACGTGACCCTGACCGCCGACGCCCTCGTCTGGTGGACCGGGGGAGCGCCGCTCACCGGCCTGCACGACGCGATCGACGGCGCCCACCTCATCGGCGACGCCCTGCGCCCGCGCCGCGTCGCCGATGCTGTCGCCGACGCGAAGACCCTCGTCGGCGCGATCGAGGCGCGCGTGACCGCCTCCG
>JBDIAM010000497.1:0-2579 GCA_039812445.1 Piscicoccus intestinalis
GCCGCGCCGCGCGCGGCGATGTCGCCCCTGGTCACGAGCGGCAGCAGCCGACTCGCGGCGCGGGCCAGGTCAGAGGCCGCGGAGGCGACCGGCACCGGAACGCCGGTCGTCAGCTGGGCCGTGACGGCGTTCGGGTCGTGCGGCCAGCGATGCACGCGGCTCACGGCTCCGGAGCCGGTGAGTTCGGCCCCGAGCCGATGCGCCCAGGCGCGGGCGGCGGCGCCGGTGCCGGTCAGGCGCAGCGCGACCGGCTCCGGCTCGGGCCGCAGCGTGCGCAGCGCGGCCAGCGCCGGTCGCAGGCGGACGGCGCCGACCGGGTCGGCCCGGCCGACGGCCAGGAGCCGGTCGGCGGCGGCGACGACCGCGGTCGTCGCCGCGTTGCGCCGCGGGGCCGACGTGTCGTAGGAGAGCTCCTCGTCCTCCTCGAGGCAGAACCCGCAGTCGACGACGGTGATCGCGGCGGCCCACCGGGCGGTCTCGAGCACGGCTGCCAGCGATTCCGGCCGGAGGCGGGGCCAGTCAGCGGGTTCGCTCAGGCCCGTCAGCAGCCTCAGGCCGCCGGGGAGGGTGACGGTGACATCGCACAATGCCGCCGGGTCGAGGCTTCCGGCCTCGGCGAGACGGGCGGCGGCGAGCAGCCCGGACGTGTCATCGAGTTGCCGGTGCAAGGCGGCCTGGGCACCGCCGTAGGGGTCGGCGTCGATGAGCAGGGCGGAGCCACTGGGGGCACTGATACCGCTGGCCGCGGCCTGCGCGGCGGCGGCCAGTGCGGCGGCGAGCACGCTGCGCCCGGGCGCACCGGCCGGGCCCCAGATTGCCAGGACGATGCCGCGGGGACCGGCTCCGTCGGGGGTGAGGCGGTCGACGCCGATCTGCGCCCAGCCGACCGACCGGGCTGGTCTGCGTTCGACCACCGCGCCTCCTGCCACCAGACGTCTCACGGCGCGCCGCGCGCCGCGGGCCGACAGGTTATGCCGCCCGAGCGCGGACGTGGGCGGATCGTGAGCCGGCCCACACCGCCCACACGCGCCCAGTCGACGCCGAACGACGCGTCAGGGTGCCGGTTGCGCCGGCGTCTGGCCCTGCGGGCCGGTGAGGCCGAGCCGTTCGAAGGCATGGGCCAGCCCGTCGTGTTCGACGTCGTCGGTGACGAGGTCGGCGACGGCCTTGAGGTCGTCGCTGGCGTCACCCATGGCGACGCCGACCGCGCAGGCCTGCAGCAGCGGCACGTCGACGGTGGCGTCGCCGAAGGCGACGGTGTCGGCCCGGTCGGCGCCGAGGTGCTCCAGGAGCGCGTCGACGGCGGAGGCCTTGGTGATGGCCTCGACGGCGATGTCGCCGAAGAGCGCCTCGGCGCCGCGGCCGCCCCAGGTGTTGTGGGTGAAGCCGGGAAACGCCTCGGCCGCGTCGAGGTGGTCCTGCAGGGAGTTCAGCACGTAGCTGATCTTGTTGACGTCGTCGCGGTAGAGGTCGGCGTCGAAGATCATCTCTGGAAAGACGTCGCGGACCGTGCGGGTGTCGGCGTCGGCCGCGCCTTTGCGCGCCGAGTACCGCTGGATCGTCGGCTGCGCCACGGTCTCGAAGTTCTCGCTGGCGTAGAGGCCGGAGTTGGCCTCGAGGTAGAACTCCAGCCCGCGCTCGTGCAGCCAGTCGACGATGGCGGCGTTCTGCTCCGCGGTGATCCGCTGGTGCAGCACGACCTCGCCGGCGTCTTCGACGTACCCGCCGTTGGCCCCGATGAGGCCGTCGACGCCCATCTCCCACAGCTCGTCGTAGACCTCGGCGCGGCTGCGCCCGGTGCACAGGTACACCCGGTGCCCGTGACCGCGCGCCTCGCGGACGGCTCGGACCGCGGAGGCGGGCAGGCGGTTGTGGTAGTCGACGAGAGTGCCGTCGACGTCGATCAGCACGATGCGTGGCATGGCGTTCCGTTCGGTGTCCGGTGGGCTCCAGGTGCTGCGGGGGTGCCTCACGACGCCCGATTCGTGGCGCCGCCGACCGCCGCTCCAGCCTACGAAGAGCGGCCCGCCTGATGGGCGTCGGCTGTTCATCCGGCGCGTGGTCGGTTGCCGATGGGGGTGCCGTCGGCTCTGCTCCACTGGACGTGGCCGTCGGCCACGACGCCGACGAATCCGTACCTGTGCACGACGGTGTGGTGATGTCGGCACAGCAGCGCGGTGTTGTGACGGTCGGTCGGCCCACCCATGAGCTAGCTGATCAAGTGGTGCCCGTCGCACCACGCCGGTGGCATGGAGCACCCAGGGAAGGTGCAGCCGCCGTCGCGCATGGCTAGATACGTGGCCAGTCCTGGTGAGATCAGGCGTTTTCCGCGGCCGAGGTCGAGGGGTTCGGAGCGGGTGCCCAGGACGGCGGGGATGATCTGCGCATCGCACGACAGGACGCGGACCTGGCCGGGGTCAGGGTGTGGCCGAAGGCGGTGGTGCCGCAGCCGTGGTTGTGGTCGGTGCGGAACCCGGTGCTGCCGGTGCGCTCGCGGTGCGCGCGCACGAGGTCGGCGAACACTCCCGGTAGCGCCTCGGATTCGAGCCCGGCGACCAGGTCGGCGAGCTTGATGGTGA
>JBDIAM010000498.1:0-2578 GCA_039812445.1 Piscicoccus intestinalis
GCTCGTCGGGTGGAGTAGGCGTGCGGCGGGTCGCTCTGCAGAACGGGCGCTATGTCGCCCGTTCTGCAGAGCGGCTGGTCGGGTCGGTCGGCGCCGGCGACTCAGCCGGGGTGCGACAGGCTCCGGGTGCCGGGCGCGCCGACGACCGCGACCGCGAGCGCCGGCTCGATCCGCTCCATCGGGAGCCCGAGCGCCGCCCGGATCAGCCCGAGGAACGTCTCGGCTCCCCGCAGCAGGTCGTCCGCCTCCCGCGTGCTGGGCGGCGCCGCACCGGCCTCGATCTCGGCCCGCCGCAACCCGACCTGCTCCAGGTAGTCGGCCCATTCGCCGAACTCCGGCGCCGCGGCCCGCAGCGACTCCCACACCTGCACGACCCGGCCGTCGCCCGGCCCGCCGGAACCGGCTCCGGCGCCCTCGCCCGGGTGCCGCCCGAGCCCGGCGCGGCGGGTGCGTCTGGCCACGAGCAGGGCCGCCCCGGCGCGCAGCGCCCCGAGATAGGCGTGCACGTACCGGTCGGTCGTCGTCTGCGCGTGGCAGGCCGCCAGCAGGCTGGCCGTCGCCCGGTCGAGCAGTTCCAACCCCGCCCCCGGGTCGCCGCCGGAGTCGGTGCCCCGCCCGCGTCGCCCACCTTGCCCACGTCGCCCACCTCGCCCGCGCCGCCCGAGCTCCTGGCGCGCCCCGCGCGATGGGCTCACCGACGCGGCCCCCTCCTGGCTCGCCGCCCCATGCGTCGCCTGGGCCGCCTGGGCCGCCGTCTGAGCTACCGAGCGCACCGCTGCCTGTGTCGTCGTCATCACCCTGTCCTTTCTCGCCACCGTCACTGCCGGCACTGCTGTCCACACCTGTCCCCCCTTGTCCCCCTGTCCGCCCTGTCCCGATTTCCGATCGCCGCCGAGCCGACGGTCAGGGCGGTGATCAGGGCGCGCGGTCGGGCTCCGCCTCAATCCGCGACGCCGATGAGGCGCCATCGACCGGCCGCGCCATCGGCCTCTGTGCGCCCAGCGCGCCCGGCGGGCCGAGCGGGGCCGAGATCGACGAGGTCGTAGACCCCGCTGATCACCTCCGCAGCGCCACCTTGCTCGCCCGAGCCGCCGCCCGAACGGAGCGCAGCGACGGGACGGACCCGAGCCCGCGTGGCCTCCACCCGCCAGACGTCCTCCTCCAGGTCCGCCAGCGCCGCCTGCGCCGCCTGCGCTGCCTGCGCCGTCGTTGCCGCGTCGGTCGCCGCCTCCATCACCGTGGCGTCAGCCGACTGCGCCGCACGCTCCGCCCCGGCGTGCGCCCAGTGCTGCGCGGGCACCGGATCGAGCGCCAACCGCCACCACGGTCGACGCCGCACCCACCGGTCGAGCACGGCCTCCACGCGGTACGACCGGCCGCGCCACACGAAGCCCTCGGGTTCACCGACTCCCACCGGCCCGTCCGGATCACCGTTCGAATCGCCCGCACCATCACCCGACCCGCCGAGACCGGCAGCCGACCTGAGGTGCACGATCACCGCCTCGTCGTACGTGCGCATGACGCCATCGCCCCTCTCTGCACACCGTGGAACACGTCAAACACCGTGGAACCCTGGACACCGCGTCGCCGCTGCGACGCCTCGAACAGGCGCCGCGAACCCGCCGAGTACCGGATCCGCGCGCGTCACACACGGATTCCGAACACCACCGAGAGAACTCGAACACCTGACCTACTATCGAACACCCGTTCGATGCCTCGACGATACCTCGGGCCACCGACAAGACGTCAAGACGCGCCCGGCCCCACCCCTTCGGACGCAACGAGAAGTCTGCGGCGAACCGCCTGGTCACCCCGGAATGCGCGGATCCTTCGGAGTGTTGACGCGCTGTTCGCCCTGGGCGAACCGACGCTGGAGCACAGCGACCGACGGCGCAGGGTGTCCCGGCTGACCGGGACGGGATCGATGGGAGATCACATGGCGGCAGAGCTTCTCGCGTGGAGTTTCACGGCGGGCTGGTCCAGCGGCATCAACGCGTACGCGGTCGTGCTCGTCATGGGCCTGTTCGAGCGGTTCGGGCACGTCGCCGCGATCCCGGACGTGCTGGCCCGCACCGACGTGCTCGCCGTGGCCGCCGTGCTGTTCGTGCTCGAGGCCTTCGCCGACAAGATCCCGTACCTGGACTCGGTGTGGGACTCGGTGCACACCGTCATCCGCCCGGCGGTCGGGGCGACCGTCGGCTACCTCATCGGGCACGAGAACTCCGACCTGACGGCGGCCCTGTTCGCCGCGACCGGCGGCGCCACCGCCCTGCTCAGCCACCTCGTCAAGGCCGGCATGCGGGCCGGGGTCAACACCTCGCCGGAGCCGGTGAGCAATGTCGTCGTCTCCACCGCCGAGGACGTCACGGTCGCGGGCGTCATCGCGTTGGCCGTCGCCAACCCGTGGATCGCCGCCGGGGCCGCCGGCGTGCTGCTCCTGGCCGGCGCCGCGATCGCGCTCTACCTGACGCTCACGCTGCGCCGCCTGCACCGATCCCGACAGGACCGCCGCGCCCAGCCCCAACGCCCGTGACCGAACGACCGTGAGAACTGCGTGTCACGCTCAGAACTGCGGCAC
>JBDIAM010000499.1:0-2573 GCA_039812445.1 Piscicoccus intestinalis
GCGAGGTTGACGAGGGCGATGCGCAGGCTCTGCGCCGCGCCCAGCCCGCTGAGCACCCCGGCGGAGACGGCGATGACGACGAGGATCGTCGCCAGACCCCAGAGCCGCGGCGCCCGCGGCCCGCGCCACCAGCGCCACCCGCGCCTCGTCCGTCCTGGTCGACCGGTCCGCCCCGGTCGGCTGGTCCGCCCCACCTGCCCGGCCGGCCCAGTCCGCCCGTCCCGCCGGGTTCGCCCGGCCCGCTCGGGTGAGCGGGTCGAGTCGCGTGGCGGGGGCGAGACGGATCTCGTCGCGGGGCCACGGTCGGCGGCGGTCAGGGCGACGACCATGGCGGGCAGCACGGCCCAGTACTCGCTGATGCGGCTGTCCGGGTGGTAGGCCCAGACCGCCAGCCACATGCCGAACGCGACGACCGGCAGGCTGACGACGAGCACGGGCCACGCCCGCGGCTCGCGCCGGACTTCTCGCGCCACCGGCTCCCCCTACGCCCTGGGCAGCGTGAACCGGAAGGTCGCGCCGCCGTCGTCGTTGCCCTCGGCCCAGATTCGCCCGCCGTGGCGCACGACGATCGAGTGGCACAGCGCGAGGCCGAGACCGGTGCCGGCGACGGTGTCGGCGTCTCGCGCGCTGCGTTCGAAGGCGGCGAAGATCGACTGCTCCTCGCCGGGCGCGATGCCGACGCCACGGTCGGCGACGGACACCTGCACCCACCCCGGCTCCGCGTCGTCGATGCTGTGGATGCGCACGTGCGGCGGCCGGTCCGGCGGGGTGTACTTCACCGCGTTGCCGACGAGGTTGGCGAGCAGTTGCCGGGTCAGCGTGCGGTCGGCGCGGCAGGTGTGCGGCACGTCGACGTCGAAGACGGGCTCGGGGTCACCGTCGGCGTACACGTCGACGACCTCCCGGGCCAGGGAGCTCAGCGGCACTTCGCCGGCCCGCAGCAGGCCCTCGCGAGCCACGGTGAACGCGAGGTAGTCGTCGATGAGTTGACGCATTCGCGCGCTCGCGGCGCGTGCCCGCGCGAGGGCCTGCCGTCCGGCGGCGGTGTCGTCGACGGAGATCTCGTCGGCCGCGGCCTCGACCCACCCCGACATCGCCGTCAGCGGACCTTTGAGGTCGTGCGCCACCGTGCCCGCGAAGCCGCGCAGCTGCCGGTCGCGCGCGTGCTCGGCGCTGATGTCGTGGAAGAGGAACATGACGCGCCGGCCGTGCGGGCTGTCGAGCAGATGGCCGGTGAGGGCCACGATCCGCCGGTCGCCGTCGGAGTTGGTGATCGTGAAGATGCGGGTGGGGGTGCTGCGCGCCGCGTCCGGAAACGACAGCGGCAGTTCGTCGTCGCGGGCGGGGCGGGAGCCGTCGGCGGTACGGATGCCGAAATAGGCGGTCCACGACTCCGGCGCCCGGTCGGGGATCGCGCGGCCGAGCATGCGCCGGGCGGCCTGGTTGTGCATGACGACGCGTCCGCCCGGAGTGGCCAACAGCATGCCGTCGCTCATGGTCTCGAAGACGGCCTCGAGCAGGTCGCTGGTGTCTTGGGCGGCCGCGCGTTCCACGTCGAGCGCGTGCGCGAGCCGGGCCCGCTGGTCCCGGAAGAGCGCGAGCAGGATCGTCAGGAAGCTGCAGAAGACCAGCATGAGGTCGATGACGATCGGCACCGAGATGACGCCGGCGTAGCCCGGCTCCTGGTCGTACAGGCCGGCCGCCACGACCGAGGCCGCCGCCGCGTAGATCGCGTAGGCGGCCGCGCCGATGGGGGTCAGGGTCATGCCCGCCCACAGCGCCGGAGCCAGCGAGATCCAGCTGATCGGCAGGTCCGGGTAGGCGCGGGGCAGGTACATGCACACGGCGCCGGTCGCGCAGATCGCCACCGCGTGCCACGTCGAGGGCGGGCTGAGCACGGCCGGGCGACGCCAGTAGATCAGCAGGAAGAACGTCGACGTGCCGATCCACAGGTTGACGAGGTCGCGGGAGGTCCACCACAGCACGCCGCGCGGGTCGAGCCCGCCGGGCGCCAGCCCCGGGTACCCGCCGAACACCGCGCCGAGCAGCGCGGCAGTGATGCACGCCCCCAGCAACGCGGCCAGCTGCCCGGGGGCCCGCGGCGCCCAGGACTGACGTCCGTCGCCGGGCAGCCCGGCGCGGTAGATCGCCAGCGCGAGCACGGCCATGAGCACGTTGACGACGGCGACCCACGCCGCCGACCAGCCCATTCCGAGCACCAGCCCGCCCCACCCGGCGAGGGCGGCGGTGAGCGCACCCGCCACGAGCCAGAACGCCCGGTCCCGCGGCAGGCCGCGCCCCGGCCACCACGCGCTGAGCACGACGGCGGTGGCGGACATGACCGCCCAGAACTCGCTGATCCCCAACTGCGGGTAGTAGCTGCGCATCGCCATCGTCAACGTCAGCGGCCCCACCACGAGGCCGACGGCGAAGAACACCCACGGCATCGTGCCGCGACATGCGCGGGACGTCGGCTCGGAGCCGGTGTGGCCGGGTTCCCCGGGCTGCCCCGGCTGCCCGCGCTGCCCGGGCTTCGCAGGATCGCCGGCCTTCGCAGGATCGCCGGCCTTCGC
>JBDIAM010000500.1:0-2571 GCA_039812445.1 Piscicoccus intestinalis
TTTGCAGGGCAAGGACTTCGCCGGCGCCCTGCGCGCCGCGGTCACGGAAGCGAGAGCGCGGAGTTCGTGCCGGTCTCCGGGGCTCGGCTGACGAGCCTCGTGCAGGATTTCGGGCCGGGTGTCGTCGGTCTGCGATGGAAGTGGTGAGCCCGCGCGCGGCCACCGCCCGGTTCCCGATGCGGTGCCTCTCGGTGCGAGAATGAACGCCATGTCCACCCGCCCCGCCGCCGATCGACCGCGCCTGTTTTCCGGAATGCAGCCCACCAGCGACTCGCTGCATCTGGGCAACTACCTCGGGGCGCTGGTCAACTGGGCGGCGATGCAGGACGAGTTCGAGGCCATCTACTGCGTCGTCGACCTGCACTCGCTGACGTTGGACGTCTCTCCCGACGTGCTGCGCCAGCGCACCCGGGTCACCGCGGCGCAGTTCCTTGCCGGCGGCATCGACCCCGCTCGCTCGACGGTGTTCGTGCAAAGCCACGTCGCCGAGCACTCCCAACTGGCCTGGGTGCTCTCGTGCATCACCGGCTTCGGCGAGGCCGCGCGCATGACGCAGTTCAAGGACAAGTCCGCCCGGCACGGGGAGGCGGGCACGAACGTCGGCCTGTTCACCTACCCGATCCTCATGGCCGCCGACATCCTGCTGTACGACGCGGCGAAGGTGCCGGTGGGGGAGGACCAGCGCCAGCACCTGGAGCTGACCCGCAACCTCGCGCAGCGGTTCAACGCCCGCTTCGGGGACACGTTCGTCGTGCCCGAGCCGCACATCGTGCGGGAGACGGCGAAGATCTTCGATCTGCAGGATCCGACCGCCAAGATGAGCAAGTCGGCGGCGAGCCAGAACGGCGTCATCGACATGCTGGCCGACCCCAAGGTCGTCGCCAAGCGGATCAAGTCGGCGGTCACCGACGCCGAGCGGGAGATCCGCTTCGACGAGGAGGCCAAGCCGGGCATCGCGAACCTGTTGCGGATCTACTCGGCGTTGTCCGGCGAGGAGATCCCCGCGCTGGAGGCGCGCTACGCCGGCCGCGGCTACGGCGACCTGAAGAAAGACCTCGCGGAGGTCGTCGGCGACGTGCTGACTCCGTTCCGCACCCGGGCCCTCGAACTGCTCGACGACCCGGCCGAACTCGACCGCATCCTCGCGCAGGGCGCCGACCGGATCCGGCCGCTGGCCGCCGCGACCATGCAGCGCGTCTACGACCGGGTCGGTGTCCTGTCGCCGGGCTCGACGGCTTGATGACTCACGTCGGTCCCGCCCCCGAGGCGGTGCCTACGCAGCCCGACCGCCGCGGCCCGGCGGACCGGCGCGACGCGATCGGCGAGCAGGGCGTGCCGGGGGTGCAGGGCGTGACGGAGGCGACCGACGACGACGGTCCGTTGACGATCGGCGTGGCCATCGCCGTGCCCGAGCCGCACGCGACGATGCTGCAGGAGGTGCGGATCCGGCACGGGGACCTGCAGGCGCTGACGATCCCGACGCATGTGACGATCCTGCCGCCCACCCCGATCGCCTCCGATGATCTGGAGCGCGTCTACGACCACCTCGCCGCGGCCGCGGCGGCGACCGTGCCGTTTCGCATCGAACTGCTCGGCACCGACTCGTTTCGGCCGGTGTCTCCGGTCGTCTTCGTACCGCTGGTGCGGGGAGCCGGTGCCTGCGCGGCGCTCGCCTCGCGGGTGCGTTCGGGGCCGCTGGCCCGCGACCTGGATTTCTCCTACCACCCGCACGTGACCATCGGGCACAACATCCCCGACGCCCAACTCGACGGCGCCGAGCGCGAGGGTCGGGGCGTGCACATCGACTTCATCGCCACCGAGGTCGTGCTCTACCTGCGCGACGGCCGCGAGGTCTGGTCGCGGGTGGCCGGATTCGCGTTCACTGCCGAGTTGCTCGACGAGGTCCTGGGCCTCGGCGACGAGAGCGCCCGGAGCTGACCCTCGGCGATGACCCGTGTCTGCGGTGATTCGCGTCAGTTGGGATCCGGGTCAGTAGAGATCCGGGTCAGGAGGGATCCGCGGCGCCGGATCGTCGCGAGCGTCGACGCCGTCGACCTGCGTTCGGGCCGCGCGCCGTCGGGCGGCGCGGCGGGCGCGTGGGCGACGCACGGCCCGCCTGCGCTGGGCGACGACCAGGCCGGTGAGCACGACGAGGGCGCCGCCACCGACGCGAAGCACACCGCCGACGTCCCAGCCGGCAGGCTCCGTGGGGCCGCTCGCATCGACGGAGACCGCGGTGTCGGCGGTCCGCGCGCTCTGGGCCGTGTCGGGCGGTGCCTCGCCGCTCGGGGAGGGATTCTGCTGGCCATTCTGCTGGCCGGGAGCGCCGAGGGTGCCGACCGGCTTTAGTGAGGGCCCATAGCGGAAGGCCCAGTCGAGCATGTCGGCGGTCGCGCGCCAACCGCCGGTCTCCCCGGCGAGGTACGTGACGACGTATGCGCGCTCACCCCGCCGGGCGGCGCCGATGAACGTCTGCCGGGCCTTGACGGTGTAACCGTTCTTCAGACCGAGGGCGCCGTCGTAGTTCCACAGCAGCCGGTTGTGGTTGGCCACCTCGTAGGTGGCGCGGGC
>JBDIAM010000501.1:0-2567 GCA_039812445.1 Piscicoccus intestinalis
GCGGCGCGGTTCGTGCTCGTCGGCACGATGAACCCCGAGGAGGGCGACCTGCGCCCGCAGCTGCTCGACCGGTTCGGGCTCGTCGCCGACGCCGCCGCGAGCCGGGACCCCGACACACGCGTCGAGGTCATCTCGCGGCGCCTCGACTTCGAGCGTGACCCCGCCGGGTTCGCAGCGCGATTCGCCGACGCGGAGACCGAGGTGGCGCGACGCATCGCGCGGGCCCGGGCCGCGGTCGGGTCCGTCGACGCACCGCGCGAGGCGTGGACCAAGATCGCCCGGATCTGTGCGGAATTCGACGTCGACGGCATGCGCGGCGACCTCGTCACGGCCCGCGCCGCCGCCGCCCACGCCGCCTGGGTCGGTCGCCCCGCGGTCAGCGATCAGGACATCCGCGTGGCCGCCCGGCTCGCGTTGCCGCACCGGCGCCGCCGCAACCCGTTCGACACCCCGGAGTCCGCGGCCGCCGAGCTCGAGGAGATCCTGCGCCGGGTGCTGGGGGAGGAGCCGCCCGAGCCCGACCCCGACGAGCAGCCGGACGAGCCCGACGAGCCGCGCCCCGACGAGCCGGAGCCCTCCGACCCCACCGACTGCACCGACTCCACGGACGAACAGCCGTCCCCGCAGCAGCCGCAGGAGGACTCGCCGACGGACTCGGAGCCGCCCGGTCCGCGGGAGCAGCCGCCGCCGCACGACGAAGCGCCGCAGCCGCCGGCCGAACCTCCGACGCCCCCGGAGGGCGGAGCCGGCGCTCCCCAAGCCCGCACCGATCGCGCCGGACAGCCGCACCGGGCACAGGTGTTCACGCTCGACCGGGTCGGGCAGGGCGTCACTGGCCGCCGCAGCCGCGCGGTGACGACCGTGGGCCGTCAGGTGCGCGGTGTCACCCCGGCCGACCCGCGCGGGCGGGGGATCGCGGTGACCGAGACGATCCGCGCGGCGGCCGGCGCCCAGGCCGGGCGGGGCCGCACCGACGGGGAGCCGCTGCGGCTGCGCGGCACCGACCTGCGCAAGAGCCTGCGGGAGGGCAAGGAGGGCAACCTCGTCGTCTTCCTCGTCGACGCCTCGGGCTCGATGGGGGCGCGCAAGCGCATGGTGACCGTGAAGACCGCGGTGCTCTCGCTGCTGCTCGACGCGTACCAGCGGCGCGACAAGGTGGCGGTCGTGACGTTCGCGCGCGATCGGGCTCAGGTGCTGCTGCCGCCTACGGGCAGTGTGGAACTGGCCCGCGCCCGCCTCGACTCGGCGGCGACCGGGGGCCGCACGCCGCTGGCCGAGGGCCTGACGTGCGCGCACGACCTCATCCGCCGCGAGCGCGCGAAAGACCCGATGCGCCGGCCGCTGCTCGTCGTGCTCACCGACGGCCGCGCCACCCACGGCCCCGACGCGTTGCCGCGTGCCCGCGCCGCCGCCGCCCGCGTCGCCGGGCTCGGCGTGACCAGCGTCGTGCTCGACTGCGAGCCGCCGCGCGGCGTGCGCCTGCGGCTGGCCGCCGACCTGGCCGCGGTGCTCGGCGCCCGCCTCCTGCCGCTGGACGAGGCCGACCTCACCGGCACCGCCGGCACCGCCGCTACTCCACGGAGCCGGTCGCGCCCGTCGACCTCGGGCGCGGCCTGAGGCGGGCCTGCCGGCGCCACCCGTCGCGGGACGCCGCTCGTTCGTGGCCGGCACGACGGCCGAAGGAGTCATACGCCCCGTATGACAACGGTACGCTGACGAGCATGACGATCAGCATCCGCAACAAGGAGACCGCCGGGGCGATCCGCGAACTCGCCGCCCGCACCGGCACGAGCCTCACCGAGGCGACGGATCGTGCGGTGCGGGCGGAACTCTCCCGCCTCGACTCCGCGCGCGCCCGGGAGTCGGCGCACGAGCGGCTCGAGCGGATGCGCCGGTTCACCGACTCCCTGCAGGCCAGGGCCGCGTCAGGCCCGAACGGCTGGGTGGGCGACGAGGACCTGTACGACGCGGACGGCCTGCCGCGATGATCGTGGACACCTCCGCCCTCGTCGCGATCCTGAAGGCTGAGCCGGATGCCGATGACTACGTGCGCGCGCTGGCCGAGGCCGACTCCTCGCAGATGAGTCAGGGCACGCTGGTGGAGCTGTCCGCCGTGCTCTGGCGCCAGTTCCGAGCGACCGAGACGGACGTGCGGGCGCTGCTGACCGAGTACGACATCGCCATCGCCCCGGCGCAGGAGATCGACGCGTGGGAGGCGGCGCAGGCCTATCGCCGGTGGGGGCCGACGTCGGGGACCGGCGCCCGGCTGAATCTCGGCGACTGCTTTGCCTATGCGCTGGCTCGGGCCCGCGACGACACGCTGCTCTTCAAGAGTGACGACTTTCCCCACACCGACGTGCGCCCGGCGCTGCCCGCGACGTAAATAGCCCGCGAGGCAGCGCGACTCTCCGGGAACCGAACGCGTCGCCCGCGCGACGATGAGGTGTGAACACGGGGGAGTTCGTGGTGGCACCGGCGGATGGGGCGCCGACGCTCGCCGACGTGTACGCGGCCGAACGCGACGGCCTCGTGCGCCTGGCGGCGTTCGTCACCGGTGACGTCGGCGC
>JBDIAM010000502.1:0-2541 GCA_039812445.1 Piscicoccus intestinalis
CGGGCCGATAGGGTGAGGCGCGTCGAAAGGTGACTCGATCATGACGCTCTTCAGCGATGTCCAGCAGGCCCCGCCGGACGCCATCCTCGGCCTGACCGAGCAGTTCAAGGCCGACTCCAACCCCAAGAAGGTCAACCTCGGCGTCGGCGTGTACCAGAACGAACACGGCGTGCTGCCGCTGCTGCGCTGCGTCGAGGAGGCCGAACGCCGGCTCGCGGAGCACCCCAAGGCCAAGGGGTACCTGTCGATCGACGGCCTGCCCACCTACGACACCGACGTGCGCGAGCTCGTCTTCGGCGCCGGCTCCCCGCTGCTGGAGGAGGGCCGGGTCGTCACCGTGCAGGCCCTCGGCGGCACCGGCGCGCTGAAGCTCGGCGCCGACTTCCTGCGCCAGGTCAGCCCCGAGGCCAAGGTGCTCATCTCCACCCCGAGCTGGGAGAACCACCAGGCGCTGTTCACCCGCGCCGGGTTCACCGTGGAGAAGTACCGCTACTACGACGCGGCCGCCAAGGGCGTCGACGTCGAGGGCATGCTCGCCGACCTGCGCGCCGCGGAGCCGGGCACGATCGTCGTGCTGCACGCCTGCTGCCACAACCCGACCGGCTACGACCTGACCGCCGACCAGTGGCAGCAGGTCATCGACGCCGTGCTCGAGGCGCAGCTCACCCCCTTCCTCGACATGGCCTACCAGGGCTTCAGCGAGGGCATCGACGAGGACGGCGCGGTCATTCGCGCGTTCGCGGAGCGGGTGCCGAACTTCTTCGTCTCCACCTCGTTCTCCAAGAGCTTCTCCCTCTACGGCGAGCGCGTCGGCGGCCTGTCGATCGTGTGCTCCGACTCCGACGAGGCCGCCCGGGTGCTCTCGCAGGTCAAGATCGTCATCCGCACCAACTACTCCAACCCGCCCACCCACGGCGCCGCCCTCGTGGAGACCGTGCTCGGCGACCCGCAGCTGCGCGAGCAGTGGGTCGAGGAGCTGGGTCAGATGCGCGATCGCATCAAGTCGATGCGCTCGGCGCTGGTCGAGGGCCTGCGGCGCGCCGGCGTCGAGACCGACATGAGCTACATCACCGACCAGGTCGGCATGTTCAGCTTCTCCGGCCTCAACCGCGACCAGATGGTGCGCCTGCGCAACGAGTTCGGCGTCTACGGCACCGACACCGGACGCATCTGCGTCGCCGCGCTCAACCCCGACAACGTCGACTACGTCAGCGAGTCGATCGCCGCGGTGCTCAAGGGCTGAGCGGGCTTCCGCGACGGTTTCGGCGCTCTGCCGAACGGGCGCTATATCGCCCGTTCGGCAGAGCGAATCCTCGGCGACCCGCGTTCCGCACCGGGGAGACGGTCCGACAGCATCGCGTACCAACGTCCTCGTTCGAGGACATTGGTACGCTGTCCTTGAACGAGGACAATCGTGACGTCTGCGGGAGGAGCGCGAGCATGTCCGGTGAACGCGTGACGAGCTGGACGAAGCTCGGCCGAGTCGTGCGAGACGAACGCCTGCGTCAGGCGATCAGCCAGCAGCAACTCGCGGACCGTGCGGGCGTCGCGCGATCGTGGCTCGCCAGGGTGGAGGCAGGACACCGCGGCGCCGCGCTCGAGCCGTTGCTGCGACTGCTCGACGTGCTGGGTATCGACATGACGCTACGGGCCCGGGGCGCCGACTCCGCGCCGGCCCAGCGGGGTGCGGAGCCGGAAACGGTCGGCCCCGACGGAGTCGCCGCGTCGCGCACGGACCACCCGGCCATCCGCGCCAGGCGCGACGCCGCAGCCGCTCGGCGTCGCGCGTGGGAGGTCGCGGGGAAGGCCGGGCGGCGATGACCGAGCGCCTCAGACCCGGCTCCACCAGGAGGACTTCGCGCAGGCGACGTCGCGCATGCCGACGCGAAAGTACGAGAGCCGGGGCGGCCCCGGCCTGGCCGACCTCGCCCGCATCATCCGACGCGAATCCACCGAACTGGTCGACGACCGGCTGGCCCTCGCCGACTTCATCATCATCAACCTGGTGGCCGGCGCCCCGGACGGGCACGCCAAGAACATCTCCCTGCTGCGGGAACCCGGGTACACAGCGTTGGCGCCCCTGTACGACCTGGCGAGCGGGCTCGCTTACGCCTCGACTCGAGTCGACCGCTCGGTGGCACTGTCGATCGGCGGCGAGAGAGTTCCGTCCCGAATCCGTCGCCGACAGTGGCAGAAGGCCGCGGATAGCCTGGCGCTCGACCCGCACCTGCTGTGTCGTCGCGTCGAGGCGCTCGCCGAAGGCTACCCGGGGGCGTTCGAAGCGGTCCTCGCCCGGCTGCCCGCCGGAACCCCGGGAGTGGCCGAGATCGCGGATCGCGCGCTGCCCGAACTGAGCCGACACTCGGGCATCGTGCTGGACGGGCTCTGACGAGCGCCCTTCGAGCCGATCATCGACGCACCACGAGGAGCACCCATGAAAGACAGCCTGCGACCGGGGATCACGCACACGCTCGAGTACGTCGTGCCGGTCGAACGCACGGTGCCGTACCTGCTGCCGGAGTCGCCCGGATTCACCGTGAT
>JBDIAM010000503.1:0-2537 GCA_039812445.1 Piscicoccus intestinalis
GCCCAGGCCTGTCCCAGCGCCTGCATGAGGGCCAGCGAGTCGGTGACCCGCTCCTCCATCGGATGGCGCATGAACGGCAATGTCACCGGGGCAGTAGCGCGCTCGGCTGGCAACCCGGAGCCGGTGTCGGCCCGGGCGGCCGCCGAGACCAGGCCGCACAGGGTGCGGCCTGGCCCGACCTCGAGCACCACGGTCGCTCCGCGGTCGAGCAACGCGGCGGCGTTGTCGGCGAACCGCACGGTCTCCCGCAGGTGCCGGCCCCAGTAGCTCGGATCGGTGGCCTGCTCGTCGGTGTACCAATCGCCGGTGAGGTTGGCCAGGATCGGAATCCGGGGCGCCCGCAGCGTCACCGATTCCGCCTGCCGCGCAACGGCGGCCGCGGCCGCGGTCATCATCGGGGAGTGGAAGGCGCGGGTCGTGTGCAGCCGCCGGGTGCCGACGCCGCGGTCGGCGAGCACGCCCTCGAGGCGCTCGATCGCTGGGATCCGCCCCGAGATCACCACGTCCCCAGGTGAATTGACGACCCCGACGTCGACGTCGGGCTCGTCGGCGACGAGCGCGGCCGCCTCCTGCGCGGTGAGCTTGACCGACAGCATCGCCCCCGGTCCGGCCGCCTCCATCGCGTGAGCGCGCGCCATGACCAACGACAACGCGTCCGGCAGGTCGATGACGCCGGCGATGCAGGCCGCGACGTACTCCCCGAGGCTGTGGCCGACGAGCGCGCTGGGCCGCAGGCCCCAGTCGATGAGCGTGCGCGCCAGCGCGTACTCGACGGCGAACAGCGCCGGCTGCAGATGCTCCGCCCGCATGAACTCCTGAGTGCCGTCGCCGCGCTCGTCACCACCTCCGTCGGCGAACGCCACTGCCGGCAGGTCGATCTCGTGCTCGTCCGCCAGGATTCGGGCGCACTCGTCGTAGTGCCTGCGAAACGCCGGCACGCGCTCGTACAGCCCCGCGCCCATGCCCGGGTACTGCGAGCCCTGGCCGGGAAAGGCGAAGACGAGCCCGGAGCCGACGACAGGGGAGGCGGTGCGGGGCCGCGCCGAGCGCAGCGCCGCCGCGAGCGAGGCGCCGTCCGAGCCGGCGACCGCCAGCCGCTCGGCGAATCGCTCGCGCCCGACCCGCAGCGTGTAGGCCACGTCCCGCGGGTCGAGCCCGGGGTCGGTCTCGAGCCGGTCGGCGAGCGCCTCCGCGGTGCGCTGCAACGACGCCCGGGTGCGGGCCGACAGGGTGAGCGCCACATCGGGCGCCTCGTCGGGCGCCTCGTCGGCGGCGCTCACCGGCTCCGGCTGCACGTACTCCTCGAGCACGAGGTGGCTGTTGGTGCCGCCGATGCCGAAGCACGACACCCCGGCCCGGCGCGGGCCGTCGCCGGCCGGCCAGTCCCGCAGCCGCGCGTTGATGTAGAACGGGCTGCGCTCCAGGTCGAGCGCCGGGTTGGGCTCGCGGAACCCGATGAGCGGCGGCAACTGGCGGTGGTGCAGCGCGAGCACGGTCTTGATGAGCCCGGCCATGCCGGCGGCGATGTTGCTGTGGCCGATGCCTGCCTTGACCGAGCCGAGCGCACAGAATTGTGTGCGATCTGTCTGTCGCCGGAACACCTGGGTGAGGGCCCGCACCTCGATCGGGTCGCCGACGAGGGTGCCGGTGCCGTGGCACTCCAGGTAGGAGAAGGAGTCGGGGTCGGCGCCGGCCATCGCCTGCGCGTCGGCGACGACCTGGGCCTGACCCGCGACGCTCGGCGCCGAGTAGCCGGCCTTGAGGGTGCCGTCGTTGTTCGTGGCGTGCCCGGTGATCACGGCGAGCACGGTGTCGCCGTCGGCCTGCGCGTCGGCGAGCCGTTTGAGCACGACGACACCCACCCCGTCGCCGAGCACGGTGCCGCTGGCGCCCGCGTCGAACGGACGGACCCACCCGTCTCGGCTGTTGATGTGGCCCTCGGCGTACTGGTAGCCGGCCTGCGGGAAGGTCAGGCTCGACGCCCCGGCGAGGGCCGTGTCGCACGCCCCGGCCTGCAGCGACTGGCACGCCATCGCGACCGCGACCAGCGAGGTCGAGCACGACGTCTGCACGTTGATGCTCGGACCGCGCAGGTCGAGCAGGTGCGAGACGCGCGTCGTCACGTAGTCCTTGTCGTTGCCGATCTCGGTCAGATGCGCCTCCATCGGGTCGCGCGGGTCGAGCAGCCCACCGCCGCGCAGGTGGTGCAGCAGGTAGGTCGGCAGGAAGACCCCGCCGAAGACCCCCGTGCGCGCCCCGTCGGTGCGCGGGGCGTGCCCGGCGTTCTCCAGCGCCTGCCAACAGCATTCGAGGAAGAGGCGGTGCTGCGGGTCCAGCAGTGTGGCCTCCTTGGCGCTGATGCCCCAGAAGGCGGGTTCGAACTCCTCGACGCCGTCGACGAGCGCGCCGATGCGCCGGTAGTCGGGGTCGGCGAGCACGTCGGCGGGCACGCCGCGCTCGCGCAACTCCTCCTGCGTCAGGTCGCGGATCGAGCGCGTCCCGTCGCGGATCGTGCGCCAGAACGCGTCGGCGTCGGG
>JBDIAM010000504.1:0-2536 GCA_039812445.1 Piscicoccus intestinalis
AATGGCGGAGTCGATGGTTCGCGCAGTGGGGCTGCGCAAGGGATTCGGCACCGTCGAGGCGGTCAGGGGAATCGACGTCGAGGTGGAGCGCGGAGAGGTGTTCGGGTTTCTCGGTCCCAACGGGGCTGGGAAGTCGAGCACGATGCGCATGATCGCGACGACCTCCCCGATATCGGGAGGTGTGCTCGAGGTGCTGGGAATGGATCCGGCGACCCGCGGCCCGCAAATCCGTGCCCGTCTCGGCGTGTGCCCGCAGGACGACACCCTCGACACCGAGTTGTCGGTGCGGGAGAACCTCACGGTCTACGGCCGCTACTTCGGCCTGTCCCGGGGCACGGTGCGCGAGCGCGCCGACGAGCTGCTCGCGTTCGCGCACCTGTCCGAGCGGGCCGGCGACCGGGTCGACGAGCTGTCCGGCGGCATGCGGCGGCGGCTGACGATCGCGCGCTCGCTCATGAACCGCCCCGACCTGCTGCTGCTCGACGAGCCGACGACCGGACTCGACCCGCAGGCCCGGCACGCCCTGTGGGACCAGCTGTACCGGCTCAAGCAGGCCGGGGTGACCCAGGTGCTGACGACGCACTACATGGACGAGGCCGAGCAGCTGTGCGACCGCCTCGTCATCATGGACGGCGGTCGCATCGTCGCCGCCGGCACACCCGCCGAGCTCATCGCGCGGTACTGCACCCGCGAGGTCGCCGAGCTGCGGCTCGGGGTCGTCGACCACGCCGAGCAGGCCGGCCGGCTCGCCGACCTCGGCGCGCGCGTCGAGGTGCTGCCGGACCGGCTCCTCGTCTACGCCGACGACGGGGAGGCCGCGGTGGCCGGTGCGCACGCCCGCGGCGTCGTGCCGGTGACCGCCCTCGTGCGCCGCGCCACGCTCGAGGACGTCTTCTTGCACCTGACCGGGCGCACGCTGGTGGACTGATGGTCACCATGACGCACACACCGGCGCGCGTGTCGGCCCCGACCCCGAGTCGTTGGGCCCTGGTCACCCGGCAGGTCGACTACTGGCTCACCGTGCAGCGACGCACGTGGAAGGGCAGCGTCGTCGCCGGCTTCTTCACCCCGCTGCTGTATGTCGCGGCGATGGGTCTCATGCTCGGCCGCTACGTACAGGTCGGCGCGCTCGACGGCGCCCCCAGCTACCTGCACTTCCTCGCGCCCGGGCTGCTCGCCGGGCAGGCCATGCTGCTCGCGGTCGGCGACGCCACGTGGCCCGTCTTCGGCAAGATCATGTGGGACAAGACCTACCTCGGCATGATGGCGACCCCGCTGCGGGTCAGCGACATCGCCATCGGGCACCTGGCCGCGATCGTGCTGCGGGTCGGGGCGTCCTGCGCGGTCTTCATGCTGCCCCTGGCGCTGTTCGGACTGTTCGCCGGGTGGGGCGGCGCGCTCGCCGCCCTGGGGGTGCAGTTCGTGCTCGCGTTCGCGTTCGCCGGGCCGGTGTTCGCGTTCACGGCCGGGCTGCGCACCGACTCCGCGTTCGCGTTCCTCTACCGGGTCGTGCAGGTGCCGATGTACCTGTTCTCCGGGGCGTTCTTTCCCGTCGACAACCTCGCGGAGCCGGTGCAGTGGCTGGCCAAGGCGCTGCCCCTGTGGCACGGGGTGGAGCTGACCCGGATGGCGATGCTGGGCAACGTCGACTGGCTCGCCGCCGCCGGGCACCTGGCCTACCTGCTCGTGCTCGGTGGCCTCGGCGCCGCCCTCGCGGTGCGCCGACTGCAACGGAGGCTGATCGCGTGAACGCCTGGCGGCTGGTCTCCCGTAACGCGCTGGTCTACCGGCGCGAATGGGTCGTGTTCCTCACCGGGTTCGCCGAGCCCGTGTTCTACCTGTTCTCCATCGGAGTCGGGGTGGGCGCCCTCATCGGCGGCTTCGAGATGGGCGGGCAGTTCGTGCCGTACGCCAACTTCGTCGCCCCGGCGATGCTCGCGACCTCGGCGATGAACGGCGCGATCATGGACGCGACGTTCAACATCTTCTTCCGCCTCAAGCACGCCAAGCTCTACGACGCGGTGCTCGCGACGCCGCTGACCACCGGTGACATCGCGGTGGCGGAGACGACGTGGGCGCTGGCCCGCGGCGGCATCTACTCCGCGGGTTTCCTGCTCATCATGCTGCTCATGGGCTACACGACGTCGTGGTGGGCGCTGCTCGCGCTGCCGGCGTGCCTGCTGCTCGGGTACACCTTCGCGGGGCTGGGCATGTGGGCGACGACGTACATGAAGACCTGGCAGGACTTCGAGTACGTCACGCTGCTGCTCATGCCGATGGTGCTGTTCAGCGGCACGTTCTTTCCGCTGGAGGCGTTCGCCGGGCCGGTGCGCTGGCTCATCGAGATCACGCCGCTGTACCGCGGGGTCGTGCTGTGCCGGGAGCTGACCACCGGCGCCGTCGGCATCGCCTCGCTCGTCTCCGTGGTCTACCTCGCCGCCCTCGGCACCCTCGGCATGCTCGGCGCCCGCCGGCGCCTCGCCCAGCTGCTGCTGACCTGACCGCTCGCGCTGGTCTGGCTCGCGCTAGGTCTGGC
>JBDIAM010000505.1:0-2534 GCA_039812445.1 Piscicoccus intestinalis
CCGATCGGCCGGCCGAGGAGTCGGCGCTGCACGTGCAGGACGGCATCGACCCGGCCGACGAGGCCTGACGCGACGCGCTCGCACGGTCGGGGGCTCGCTCGCCGATCTGTGGCCGCCGGCGTCTCGCCGGGTGGAAGGTCGATCTCGGTGGCTGGGACGAGACCGGCCGGCTGCCGCCGGATCAGCTCCGCGGAGGCGGTCCGGCGGCAGCCGGGTGGTCCAGCCAGTTGGCACAGGCTCCCGTGCGAATGAAGGGGGTCTGCGGGCGCGGCCGAGCGCAGGCGCGGCCCTGGTGAGGCGCGGCCCTGCGCGCGGGCGGCACCGTGCGGCGCCGCGCAGGCGCGGCCCTGGTGAGGCGCGACCCTGCGCGCACCCGGCCCCGCGCACGGGCGGCCGAGCGCACGCGCGGCCCTGCGGACGCGGCCGCGCGCCTCGCGGCTCAGGCCAGCCGGACGTCGGGCATGGTGAGGACGCCGGGGGTGCTCAGGCCCAGGGCGGCGGCGGCGCGTTCGAAGAGGCCGGGGCCCTCGCCGAAGGCGGCGACCGGCGACTCGGAGTTCTCCGTGGGCATGAGCCGGTCCAGGGGCCCGAGCTTGGGCACGAGCCGCGCGTCGGCGTCGCGACGCTCGACGCCGACGGCGGCGCAGGCGGCGGCGATCGCCTCGTCGAGGCCGCCGATCTCGTCGATCAGGCCGTGCTGCAGGGCGTCGGCGCCAGACCAGACCCGGCCGCGCGCGATCGGCTCCAGCCGGTCCAGCGGGATGCCCCGGTCACCGGCCGCCTTGGCGGTGAAGTCGGCGTAGACCTCGTCCAGCCAGGCGTCCAGGCGGGCCAGCTCCTCGTCGGTGAACGGCCGCTGCCCCGAGTACATCTCGTCGAAACGCCCCTGCGAGACGTTCTCCCGGTTGACCCCGATGCGGCGCAGCGACTCCCCGATGACGATCTTGCCCGAGAGCACCCCGATGGAGCCGGTGATCGTGGCCGCGTTGGCGACGATCCGCTGGCACGGCATCGAGATGTAGTACCCGCCGGAGGCGGCCGCCGAGCCCATCGACGCGATGACCGGCTTGCCCGTCTCCCGCACCCGCTGCACCTCGCGGCGGATCGCGTCGGAGGCCACGTACGAGCCGCCGGGAGAGTCGACGCGCAGCACGAGCGCGCGCACGTCCTTGTCGCGGGCCGCGGTGCGCAGCGCCGCTCCGAGGGTGTCCGAGCCGATCATGTGCCCGGACATCGGGTTCTTGCCGCCGGCCCGGCCCAGCAGAATCGGTCCTTGCGCCTGCACGACGGCGATGACCGGCTTCTTGCGCTTGACGGCGGCGGCCGCTCCCGAGGCCACCTTGCGGTAGCGCTCGACGTAGCGCAGCGGCGTGTCGTCCTCGGTGCCGCCGACCCGGTCGCGCATCGCGGCGAGGGCTTCGTTGCGGTACCCGATCCGGTCGACAAGTCCCCGCTCGAGCGCCTCGGCGGCGTTGAGGCGGCCGGCGTCCATCGCGGCGCGCACGCTCTGGGGGTCCAGTCCCCGCCCGGACGCGACGGCCTCGACGACCCTCTCGTTGATCGAGGCGACGAGGCGCTCGAGCATCTCGCGGTTTGCCTCGCTCATCGAGGAGCGCTGGTAGGTCTCGGCGGCCGACTTGTACTCGCGGCGCTGGGCGAACTGCGGCAGCGCCGACAGCTTGTCGAGGGCGTCGCGCAGGAACAACCCGCCCGCGACGACGCCGGGCAGCACGACGTCACCGGATGGCTGCACCCAGATCTCGTCGCAGGCCGCCGCGACGACGTAGCCGACGGTGCCGTGGGTCACCTCGCCGTACGCCTCGCTCCACGCCACCGCCGGCTTGCCCGAGCCGCGGAACCGCCGGATCGCGCGGGCGAGCTCCTCGGCCTGGCTGAGCGCGACGCCGGGCACCGCATGCACGACGAGCCCGACGACCCGGTCGTCGCCGGCGCCGCGGCGCAGCCCGTCGACAAGCGCCTTCAGCGACGGTGTGTTGCGCTCCCGCAGGGCCTCGAGCGGAGACGCCGGCGCCGACTCCGTGGCGCCGCGGCCGAGGTCGATCTCCAGCAGGCACCGCCCGGCCAGCCCGGGCACCGGCACCTTCTTGAGGTACTTCTCGTCGAGGGGCAGCTTGTCGATGAGGTCGCGCAGATCCATGACCCCAACGTAGGTGGCCGCCCTGGACTCCGCCTGACCGAGCCTGACTGAGCCTGACGGGAGGCCGGGCGGGCCGCCGCGGAGCGGCCGACTACGAGGCGTCTCCCGCGTGCATGTGCACCGGCGACGACAGCGCCACCGTGCGGGAGACGGTGCACAGCCGGTCGTTGGAGACCTCGATCGCGCGGGGCAGCATCGTGCGCGCCCGGTCGCCGTCGTCGCCGTCGGGGAAGGTCACCGTGAACTTCACGTCGATGTCGCGCAGGTGGTTGCCCTGCTCGTCGCGCACCCGCATCGCCGTGCACTCGATCTGGAAGTCGCTCGGTTCGGCGCGCCGGGAGGTGAGCATGTCGACGTCGATGCCGCTGCAGGCGGA
>JBDIAM010000506.1:0-2532 GCA_039812445.1 Piscicoccus intestinalis
GCCTGTGCCGTCGGTGCCGCTCGGGCCGGCGCCGCTCGAGCCGTCACCGCCGGAGCCCGGGTGCTCACCGGGCGCGACCGCGGCGATCGGGGCGTCCAGGGGGCTGCCGGAGCCGTCGCGGCGAGCCACCGGCTCCGGGAGCTTGCGGGCGACACCGCTGGCCGCGGCGGCCTTCGGGGCCGGCCCGACCCAGCCCAGCACGAGCGTGTCCTCGCCCCGCAGGAAGCGGTGGCAGCGCACGCCGCCGGTCGCCCGGCCCTTGCCGGGGTACTCCGCGAACGGAGTCACCTTCACCGAGGAGCCGGTGCGGCCACTGCCCGCGACCGTCACGACGACGTTCTCGGCGCCCGGATCCACCGCCCCGAACCAGATCGCGTGCGCCTTCGCCGCGAGCTTGACGCCCGCCACGCCGCCGGCCGCCCGGCCCTGCGGGCGCACCTTGTCGGCGTCGAAGTGCAGCAGCTGGGCGTCACTCGTGGCGAACACGAGTTGTTCTGCGCCGGTGCGCAGTTCGACGGCCCCGACGACACGGTCTCCGGGCTTGAGGGTGATCGCCTCCCACTCGTCGCGGCCGCCCGGGTAGTCGGTGGTGACCCGCTTGACGACGCCGGAGGCGGTGCCCAGCGCCAGCCCGGGGGAGTCGGCCGCCAGCGACATGATCGTCAGCGGCTCCTCGCCCTTGCCGAGATCGACGAACGCCGACAGCGGCGTGCCCCCGGACAGGTTCGGCGCATCGTGCATCGGCGGGAGCGTCGGCAGGTCGAGAGCGGGCAGCCGCAGCACCCGGCCGGTGGTCGTCACCAGGCCGAACTCGCCCCGCGCCGTGGTGCGCACGGCGGCGACGATCGCGTCGTGCTTGGCGCGTTTGCCGTGGGTGCTCAGCGGCGCGGCGTCGGTCGTGCGGGCCAGCAGCCCGGTGGTGCTGAGCAGCACGTGACACGGGTCGTCACCGACCTCCAGCGGCACGGCGGAGACAGCGCCCTGACCGCCTCCGGACGGGCCGGCCGACTCCAGCAGCACCGTGCGCCGCGGGGTACCGAGCTGGTCGGCGACCTCCTGCAGCTCGGTGCGCACCAGCGTGTGCAGCAGCGACTCGTCGGCGAGCAGTTCGCGCAGCGCGGCGATCTGCTCCTCGAGCTCGGTCTTCTCCGACTCCAGCTCGATGCGGCTGAACTTCGTCAGCCGGCGCAGCTGCAGCTCGAGGATGTAGTTGGCCTGCGCCTCCGACAGGTCGAAGACCTCGATGAGGCGGGCCCGGGCCTGCGCGGTGTCGTCGCTGCCGCGGATGAGCTGGATGACCTCGTCGATGTCGAGGATCGCGATGAGCAGGCCCTCGACGAGGTGCAGCCGCTCCTCGCGCTTGGCGAGGCGGTGCTCGCTGCGGCGGCGCACGACGTCGATGCGGAAGTCGAGGTAGACCCGCAACAGCTCCTTCAGGCCGAGGGTGCGGGGCTGGCCGTCGACGAGCGTGACGTTGTTGATGCCGAAGCTGTCTTCGAGCGGGGTGAGCTTGTAGAGCTTTTCGAGCACGGCCTCGGGGTTGAAGCCGTTCTTGATCTCGATGACCAGGCGCAGGCCCTGCTTGCCGTCGGTGAGGTCCTGCAGGTCGGAGATGCCCTGCAGGCGCTTGGCGCGCACGAGCTCCTGGATCTTCGTCGTCACCTTCTCGGGGCCGACGAGGTAGGGCAGCTCGGTGATGACGATGCCCTTGCGGCGCGGGGTGACGTTCTCGATGCGGCACGTGGCGCGGGTGCGGAAGGTGCCGCGGCCGGTCTCGTAGGCGTCGCGGATGCCCTCGAGCCCGACGATGCGTCCGCCGCCGGGCAGGTCGGGACCGGGCACGTAGCGCATGAGGTCGGACAGCGTGGCGTCCGGGTGGTCGATGAGGTGGCAGGCGGCTCCGACGACCTCGCCGAGGTTGTGCGGCGGCATGTTCGTGGCCATGCCGACCGCGATGCCGGCGGCGCCGTTGACCAGCAGGTTCGGGTAGGCGGCAGGCAACACGCCGGGCTGCATGAGCTGGTCGTCGTAGTTGGGCACGAAGTCGACGGTGTTCTCGTCGAGGCTGGCGACCATCGGCAGCGCCGCCGGCGCCATCCGCGCCTCGGTGTATCGGGAGGCGGCGGGGCCGTCGTCGAGCGAGCCGAAGTTGCCGTGCCCGTCGACGAGGTTGAGGCGCATCGTGAACGGCTGCGCCATGCGCACGAGCGCGTCGTAGATCGCACCGTCTCCGTGGGGGTGGTACTTACCCATGACGTCACCGACGATGCGGCTCGACTTCACGTGGCCGCGGTCGGGGCGAAGCCCCATGTCGTGCATGCCGAAGAGAATGCGACGCTGCACGGGCTTGAGGCCGTCGCGGGCGTCCGGCAGCGCGCGCGAGTAGATGACCGAATAGGCGTACTCCAGGAACGCCCCCTGCATCTCCTCCTCGACGTCGATGTCGACGATGCGCTCCTCGAAGTCCTCCGGGAGCGTCGGCTCGTTGCTGCGCCTGCGCGCCATAGGTGCCTACTCGTCCTTCCGCTGTGC
>JBDIAM010000507.1:0-2526 GCA_039812445.1 Piscicoccus intestinalis
CCATGCACACGGTGCTGGGTCCGACCACCAAACGCCAGGTCGCCTTCGTGGGCCCGCTGGGTGTGGGCAAGACCACGGCGGTGCGCGCGATCAGCGATGTGCCGGTCGTCAGCACCGAGGTGATGCGCTCCTCGGTCGCGGTCGGCCCGCGCCGCGAGACCGACAAGACGACCACCACCGTCGGCATCGACTACGGCGAGTGGGTGGCCCCGGACGGCAGCCGCGTCGGCGTGCTCGGCACCCCCGGTCAGCTGCGGTTCGCCTCCGCCCGCGCCTCGGTCGTCGCCCGGCGGGCCTCGATCGTGCTGTGGGGCTACGGGGATCGCAGCGAGACCGTCGACGAGATGTCCGAGTGGCTGCTGCGGATCGGGGACGAGCACGTGTGGGCGCGCACGATCGTCGCCCTCACGCGCCGCGAGGGCCGCGACGGCGAGCCCGACATCGCCGAGTATCGCCGCCGGCTCGGGCGGTTCCGAGCGGACATGCCCCTCCTGGAGGCCGATCCCCGCGAGCGCGACGACGTCATCCGGGTCGTCATGACGGCCCTCGACCCTCGACGAACCGCAGCGCGACGAGCACTCCGAGCAACCCGAGCACTCAGAGCGCCCAGGGCAACCTGAGCACCCCGAGCATTCCGACCAGTCCACGCAGGAGACGGCATGAGCGAGACCGGGCCCGAGGCCCTCATCGGCTCGCACCTCGGCACCGACGACGAGGAGGTCAAGGACCTCGTCATGCACGAGGGCATCGCCCAGGAGTGGGAGCTGTGGTCGATGATCATCGGCCGCACCGCCCTGCCGCGCCTGCAGCGCATCAGCGAATCGCTGCCGACGATGACCTCGGCGATGCTCGGCACCGCCGACGGACTCAACCTGTGCGCCCTCGGCGTGCCCGAGGAGGACGTGGGCCGCCTGGCCGCCCTCAACAGCTCGCTGTTCGCCGTCTCGTCGGCGCAGGCGGAGATCGTCAGCAGCGCCGGCGTCGTGCCCGGCTCCGCGATGGTGGCGATCTCCACGGGTCACGGCCACCTCGTGCTCGTCAGCTTCGTGCAGCCGCCGCTGGGCCATCTCCTGCTCGCCGTGTCGGCCGAAGACGTGCAGCTGGGGACGATGGTCGTCATCGTGCGCGGCGCCGCCGATGAGCTGCGCACCTGGCTCAGCGCGCGCTGACCTCGCGGTCTGGGCCCGAGCGGCTCCGGACGCGACGACGGGCCCGGATCTCCCCTCTGGTGATCCGGGCCCGTCCACCGGCTCCCGCCGGTCGTGATGCTCGTCTCGATCAGGCCTCGGCGAGCGTGAGGCCGATCGTCGACAGCAGTTCGTACGGCGGGATCTTCGTGCCGCCGGAGGCGATCGCCAGCAACGCCGAGGCGAGGCTGGCCATCGCGGAGGTGAGGATCAGCGGATCCTGGTCGGCCATCTCGTCGCGCAGCACGTCGACGTACTCGTTGACCGTGCAGCCGCCGTCCATGCTCTGCATGCGGGCGGTGAGAATCGCCATCGCGCTCTGCATCCCAGGCGCAGGCATTCCGTTCACGTTCATGATCGGTGTCCCCCAATGGTCACTGCCGACAGCTCCCGCCACTTCCCCAAGCGGCGACGACACCCGGTGTCGCGACGTCGTCGTCGGGCTGCCCTGCATTCGAGTCAAGCGTATGTCTTGATCGATTGTCCAGTTGTCGCAGCCGGCGCCGTCGCGACGATGTCGACAATGACGCGGGCCCCGATGGCGCCCATGGCCGGTCGCTCGCTGCACGCCTCGCCACGCACATCGAGTAGGACGCTTGGCCAGGAGCCCATCACTGTTGCAGAATGGGCGCACGACGTGCGGATTCGGTCGCTCACCTGGGGAAAGGTGGCGAGCGAGGCCGGCGTCGACAATCGAATCGATCGGTCGCGGAACGCGCATCGGTCTTCACCTGGTGTTCGAGGTCGTTGGGGAAGACGTCCCTCACGCACCAGAGGAGGTCCGGATGTCTGTTCTCAGTTCGACCGTGATGACCCGCGGGGTGGTGTTCGTACATTCCACTCCCGCGGCCTTGTGCCCGCACGTGTGCTGGGCACTGGAAAGCGTGCTCGGGGAGAACGTGCGACTCGACTGGTCGGCACAGCCCCTGGGCCGATCGCTCGTGCGCGGGGAGTTCTCGTGGGCGGGTGAGCCCGGCACGGGCGCGCGCCTCGCGAGCGCGCTGCGCGGCTTCGACGACCTGCGCTACGAGGTCACCGAGGAGCCGAGCCCCGGCGTCGACGGCTCGCGCTGGGTGCACACCCCGGCACTGGGCATCCACCACTCCTGGCTGGCCGCCAACGGTGACGCGGTCATCAACGAGGACCGGCTGCGCGCGGCCATGCGCTCCGGCGACCACACGGCCCTGCGCCGCGAGATCGACGCCGCCCTCGGCACCGCCTGGGACCTCGAGCTCGACCCCTTCCGGCACGCCGGCGAGGGCCACCCCACGCGCTGGCTCTACCGCGTCAGCTGAGCGGGCGGTGAGGCGGAGACGGGCCGACCCGCCGTGCCCGGCAC
>JBDIAM010000508.1:0-2525 GCA_039812445.1 Piscicoccus intestinalis
ATCGTCATGTGGGCCTACACGCTCATGCTGTCGGCGACGTCGACGATCGCCTACGGCACGATCTTCCGGGTGCTCCTCGGCCTCGACCGGGTGCCCGCCATCGTGCTCGGCGGCATCATCGTGCTCGCCTACTCCGCCCTCGGCGGCATGTGGTCGGTGACGCTCACCGACATCGTGCAGTTCGTCATCACGACGGTCGGGATCTTCTTTATCCTGCTGCCGGTGTCGCTGACGCACGCGGGCGGCTACACCGGCATCCGCGAGCGGCTCGGCGACGCCGCGTTCGACCTGACGACGATCGGTGTCGGCACGATCGTCACGTACTTCGTCATCTACTTCTTCGGGCTGCTCATCGGGCAGGACATCTGGCAGCGCGTGTTCACCGCGCGCTCGCCGCGGGTGGCCCGCTACGGCGGCATCGCCTGCGGGCTGTACTGCCTCGCCTACGGCCTGGCCGGCGCGCTCATCGGCGCCAGCGCGGCGGTCATCGTGCCCGGGCTGGAGGTGCCGGACGACGCGTACGTCTCCGTCACCCAGGCCGTGCTGCCGCCCGGCGTCGTCGGCATCGTGCTGGCCGCCGCGCTCGCCGCGGTCATGTCGACCGCCAGCGGCTCGCTCATCGCCACCGCCACCGTCGCGCGTCAGGACATCGTCGAGCGGCTGCGCGGGCGCGCCCGTGCCGGGCAGGCCTCGGCTGGCGCGGCGGGCGCCGCCGACGAGACCGACGAGGTGCGCGCCAACCGCTGGTACGTCATCGGGCTCGGGATCGTCGTCGTCGGCATCGCGCTGCTCATCCAGGACGTCGTCGCGGCGCTGACGATCGCCTACGACGTGCTCGTCGGCGGGCTGCTGGTGCCGATCCTCGGCGGGCTGCTGTGGCGCCGCGCCACCGGACAGGGGGCGTTGGCCGCGATCGTCGTCGGCACCGTCGCGACGCTGGGCACGATGGCCTGGTACGGCGACATCTACGCCAACGAGCCGATCTACGCCGGACTCGCGCTCGGCGCGATCGTCTTCGTCGCGGTGAGCCTGCTGACGCCGCCCACCCCGCCCGAGGTGCTCGCCGAATGGGATCGACGCCAGGCGGGGTCCGCCGACGAGGGGCTGGCCCGCGGCCGCGCCGAACTCGACTGAGCCGCCTCCGACCTCGACGCCCTGCGCGCCGGCCTCGACACGCTGGGAGCGCAGCGAGTCTCAGCCGTCGGCGGTGAGGATGAGGTCGATCATCGTGTCCTCGAAGCCGGGGGAGGTCTGCAGCACCACCCGGTGCCGGGCGCCGGCCACCGGCGGGTGATCGGTCCACATGCCGCGCAGGTCGGCCACGGTGCTGCCGCGGGAGGGACCGTCGCTGGTGTCGACCTCGACGTGCACGACCGGAGACAGCGTGGCCTCCACGAGCCCGGCCGCCACGGCCACCGCGAGCGCGTCGTGGTTGCCGGCGCAGCGGCGGCCGGTGACGCCGGTGTAGAAGTCGAAGTAGTGGTCGAGGATCGCCGCGCAGTGGCGCCCGACGGGACCTCCCGCGGCGAGGCGGGCCCGGTGCTCCTCGGTGATGAGGGAGCGCATCGTCACGTCGAGGCCGACCATCGTCATCGACCACGGCGCGGCGAAGACGATCGCGGCCGCCTCCGGGTCGTGAAAGATGTTGGCCTCCGCGGCGGCCGTGACATTGCCCGGAGACAGTGCCGCGCCGCCCATGATCGTCACGTGCGCGACGCGCTCGGCGAGGTCGGGGTCGGCCTGCACCGCCAGCGCCAGGTTGGTCAGGGGACCCACGGCGACGACGTGCAGCTCGCCCGCGTACTCGCGGGAGAGCCGCAGCATCTGCTCGACCGCGCTCTCGGGGGAGACCTGGGGGACGTGGTCGACCGCGCCGACGTTGCCTGCGCCGTCGCGGCCGTGCACGTGCGGGGAGTAGACCGGCGGGCTGCCGTCGAGCGGGCCGGCCGCGCCCCGGGCCACGGGGATGTCGGTGCGGCCGAGGAGCGTCAGCAGGTGGTGGCTGTTGCGCACGGCCTGGTCGACGTCGATGTTTCCCCACGTGCAGCCGATGCCGACGAGGTCGACCCCCGGTGCCCGCCCGGCGGTGATGATCGCCAGGGCGTCGTCGATGCCGGTGTCGCAGTCCAACAGCATGGTGGTCACAGCGTCGAAGGCTATCGGCCGCCCGGGTGTGTCAGCCTGAGGACATGACGGATGTTGACGTGACCAAGAACGAGCAGCTCTCGCGCTACGAGGCCCATCTGGACGGGTCCCTTGCGGGCTACGCGGAGTACGACGACGACGGCTCGGTCGTGACCTTCTCGCACACGGTGACGGAGCCGGAGTTCGGCGGGCGCGGCGTCGCCTCCGCCCTGGCCCGCCACTCGCTCGACGAGGTCCGCGCGGCGGGCCGCACCGTTCGCCCGACGTGCTCGTTCTACGCCGGCTGGATCGACAAGCACCCCGACTACCAAGACCTCCTCGCCCGCTGACCCACCGCCGACCCCACGTCCGACCCACGTCTGACCCCAGGTCTGACCCCA
>JBDIAM010000509.1:0-2520 GCA_039812445.1 Piscicoccus intestinalis
GCCGTCAACGTCTGCACGATGGTCTTCGGCAACCTCGGCGACAAGTCCGGCACCGGCGTCGCGTTCACCCGCGACCCCGCCTCCGGCGCGCAGGGCGTGTACGGCGACTACCTGCAGAACGCGCAGGGTGAAGACGTCGTCGCCGGTATCCGCAACACGATCCCGCTGACCGACCTCGAGGGCTTCGACAAGAAGTCCTACGACGAGCTGATGAACATCATGTCGACGCTCGAGGGTCACTACAAAGACCTGTGTGACATCGAGTTCACGGTGCAAGAGGGCAAGCTGTGGATGCTGCAGACCCGCGTCGGCAAGCGCACCGCGGGCGCGGCCTTCGTCATCGCCTGCCAGCTCATCGACGAGGGCGTCATCGACGAGGCCGAGGCGCTGCGCCGCGTCGACGGCGACATGCTCGCCCAGCTGATGTTCCCCCAGTTCGACCCGGCCGCCACGAAGAAGAAGATCGCCAAGGGCATGAACGCCTCCCCGGGCGCCGCCACCGGACACATGGTCTTCAACTCCGCGGAGGCCGTGGAGCGGGCCGCCGCCGGCGAGCGGGTCATCCTCGTGCGTCGCGAGACCAACCCCGACGACCTGGGCGGCATGATCGCCGCCCAGGGCATCCTCACCAGCCGCGGCGGCAAGACGAGTCACGCCGCCGTCGTCGCCCGCGGCATGGGCAAGACCTGCGTGTGCGGCGCCGAGGAACTCGACGTCGACACGAAGAACGGCACCGTCGGCCTGCCCGACGGGCGCACGCTCAAGGCCGGCGACCTCGTCTCCATCGACGGCACCACCGGCGAGGTCTTCGACGGCGAGGTGCCGGTCGTGGCGCCTCCCGTCGTGCAGTACTTCGAGGGCACGCTCTCGAAGGAGGAGATCGAGGCCGACGACCTCGTGCGCGCCGTCGCCCGCATCATGGAGGCGGCCGACAAGAATCGCGCCCTCGGGGTGCGCGCCAACGCCGACAACGGCCCCGACTCCGCCCGCGCGCGCCGCTTCGGCGCCACCGGCGTGGGCCTGTGCCGCACCGAGCACATGTTCCTCGGTGACCGTCGCGCCCTCGTCGAGCGGCTCATCCTCGCCGACACCCCCGAGGAGCGCGGCTCCGCGCTCGACGCGCTGCTGCCGCTGCAGCGCGGCGACTTCGTCGAGATCTTCGAGGCGATGGACGGGCTGCCGGTCACCGTGCGGCTGCTCGACCCGCCGCTGCACGAGTTCCTGCCCGACCTCACCGAGATGACGGCCCGCGTGGCGGTGGCCGAGAATGCCGGCGAGGAGGTCAGCGAGAAGGATCGGGCGCTGCTGGCCGCCGTCGAGCGCCTGCACGAGCAGAACCCGATGCTCGGCCTGCGCGGCGTGCGCCTCGGCCTGTCGATCAAGGGTCTGTTCACCATGCAGGCCCGGGCCATCTGCGAGGCTGCGGCCGAGCGCACCAAGGCCGGCGGCACCCCCAAGCCGGAGATCATGATCCCGCTCGTCGGCGACGTGCACGAGCTCGACATCATGAAGGACGCGATCCGGCGGGTGCAGACCGAGGTCTCCGAGGCCACCGGGGTCGACCTCACCCAGATCCCGATCGGCACGATGATCGAGCTGCCGCGCGCCGCCCTCACGGCCGGCGACATCGCCAAGTCGGCGGAGTTCTTCAGCTTCGGCACCAACGACCTGACCCAGACCACCTGGGGCTTCTCGCGGGACGACGTCGAGGCCGAGTTCTTCAGCAACTACCTCGAGCGCGGCATCTTCAAGATCAGCCCGTTCGAGTCGCTCGACACCACCGGCGTCGGCCGCCTCGTGGAGCTGGCCGCCAAGGAGGGCCGCGAGACCCGTCCCGAGCTGCACCTCGGTGTCTGCGGTGAGCACGGCGGCGACCCCGCCTCCGTGCACTTCTTCCACCACGTCGGGCTCGACTACGTCTCCTGCTCGCCGTTCCGGGTTCCGGTGGCGCGCCTGGAGGCCGGTCGCGCCGCGGTCGAGGAGGAGGGCGGCTCCGACACCCGCTGACGCCTGCCTCGGCAGACGGCCGACGGCCCGGTTCGCTTCGTGCGAGCCGGGCCGTCGGGCTGTCTGTGGCCCTCTTGTCGGCGGTGTGGCCGGGTGTGGCCGTCAGGCGGGGATCGGGCTGTAGTGCGAGGAGTCGCCGACGAGGGCCCGGCTGCGGGTGCCGTCGACGCCGACCGGGATGTCGCCGCCGACCGTCACGCGGGTGAGCTTGCGGGGCAGGCCGGCGTAGTTGTCGATCGCGTAGTGCTGGGTGATCCGGTTGTCGAAGATCACGAGCTGGTCGGGCTCCCAGGTGACGCGCACGACGTTGCGCGGGCGGGTGATGTGGCCCTGGAACAGGCGGATGAGGTCGCGGGAGTCCTGGCCGCCGAGGCCGACGATCCGCTGCGCGAAGCCGCCGAGGAACAGGCCGCGTTCGCCGGTCTCGGGGTGCACCCGCACGAGCGGGTGTTCGCTCTCGAACCGGGTGGCGACGAACTCCGAGCGGTAGTCGTCGTCGGCGTCCTCGTACTG
>JBDIAM010000510.1:0-2514 GCA_039812445.1 Piscicoccus intestinalis
TGGCGCGTTCGGCTCAGGTGATCCACGAGGCACTCGTGCGCCGCTACCGCGACGGGCGCGCCACCCACCCCGGCCTGCGGCCGGCCGGTTCCGGGCGCGGGCTCGTCGTCGCGGTACCCACGCGAGCCGACGCCCCGACGCCGGAGGCGGTCGCAGAGCACCTCCGGGGCTGCGACGGCATCCGCGACGTCCGGGCGAGAGGTGCGCTCCTGCACATCGACGTCACCGCGGCCCTGGCCTGGGAGGCGGTCGAGGCGCGACTGGCCAGGCCCGCGGCCCGTCTCCGCCAGGACGGGGCGCCGGCCGTCACGCCGTCTCGACACGACGCCGCGCCCCCCGCGCCCCCCGAGGCCGCCGATGGTCCTGGCGCGGACCGGGCGGTGCATCTCGGTGCGCCCCCCGGCGACGTCGTCGCAGCCCAACTCGCGCATGCCCGGTGCGCGCGCGCCCTGCGCACCGCTCGCCGCGTCGGCGTCCCGGAGCCCAGCCGCGGCACCGTCACCCGGCAGCCACCGCCCACGCCGGCCCCCGCCGCACAGGCCACCACCCCCCACCCCCGGACGACCCTGAGAACTGCGTGTCGTGGTCGGGACTGCGACACGGACAGCAGTTCTGACCACGACACGCAGTTCTCAGCGTCGTGGGGGGAGGCTCTCATCGACGGCGAGGCGACGGCGGCAGCGCTGGCGACGGTCATCGCCGACCAACCGCGAGTGCTGGGCGGGGGCGTACCCGACCCAGGCGGCAGGCCGACACCCCGGGCGCTCGCGGAACACCTGCGCGCGCTGACCCGCGCCACCGACTCCTGGCTCGACCGCGAGCCGACCCGCCCGCGCGCCGACCAGCTCCCCACGGACGCCCACACCGCGGCGTGCCGTCTCACACTGGGGGCACGCATCGCGCTGGCCGACGTACTGCATACCCTCGGTGAGGCGGCCCCCGACCGGATGTGAGCGCGAGGTCCGCCGCCGGCGCCGCGTCGGGCGGCACACCGTCTCCGACACCGAACGCCGGCAGCCAGCCCAGAACGACAGCGGCGGACCGACCTGCACCGGAGCCCGACCGCGCGAAGCCGGAGGAACGATGCGCGCACACGAGGCCGGTGCCCTGCACGCCGAGGGGTACGGCGGCCCGCCGCAGTGGCTGCCCAGCCCACGAGACGTCAACGAACTCATGCCGCAGCTGTGGCCCGCCCACGTGCGCCGTGACGACGAGGGCCGCCTTGAGGTCGCCGGCGTCGACGCCGTCGCCCTGGCCCGCGACTTCGGCACCCCCGCCTACGTCGTCGACGAAGGCGATTTCCGTTCCCGGGCAAGGACTTTCCGCGACGACATGAATGCGGCGTTCGGTCCGGTGTGCGGCGGCGCCGACATCTACTACGCCGGCAAGGCCTTCTTGTGCACGGCCGTCGCTCAGTGGGTCGCCCAGGAGGGTCTGTTCCTCGACGTGTGCTCCGGCGGCGAACTCGCGGTCGCCCAGCGCGCCGGCTTCCCGGCGGAGCGCATCGGCATGCACGGCAACAACAAGTCGGTCGCCGAGATCGAGGCCGCGCTGCGGTACGGCGTCGGCCGCATCGTGCTCGACAGCTTCGACGAGATCGAGCGGGTCGCCCGCCTCGCCGGCGACCTCGGCGTCGTCGCGCCGGTCATGATCCGGGTCACCACCGGCGTCGAGGCGCACACCCACGAGTTCATCGCCACCGCCCACGAGGACCAGAAGTTCGGGTTCAGCCTCACCGGCGGCCAGGCCTACAAGGCCGCCGAGCGCGTGCTCGCCGAGCCCGGCGCGATGCGACTGCTCGGTCTGCACAGCCACATCGGCAGCCAGATCTTCGACACCTCCGGCTTCGAGGTCGCCGCCCGCCGCGTGCTCGGCCTGCAGGCCCGCATCGGCCGCGACCACGGCGTCACGCTGCCCGAACTCGACCTCGGCGGCGGCTTCGGCATCGCCTACACCTCCGAGCACCACCCGCTGACCGCCGCGCAACTCGGGCAGCAGATGGCCGGCATCGTCGAGCGCGAGAGCCGCGCCGAGGGCATCGAACCCCCGCGCATCAGCATGGAGCCGGGCCGCGCGATCGCCGGGCCGAGCACCTTCACGCTGTACGAGGTCGGCACCGTCAAGGACGTCGAGCTCGACGGCGGACTGCGCCGCACCTACGTCTCCGTCGACGGCGGCATGAGCGACAACGTGCGCACCGCCCTGTACGAGGCCGACTACTCGTGCACGATCGCCAACCGCAGCAGCGAGGCGGGCCCGGCGCTGTCGCGGGTCGTCGGCAAGCACTGCGAGAGCGGCGACATCGTCGTCATGGACGAGTACCTGCCCGCCGACCTCACCCCCGGCGACCTCGTCGCCGTGCCCGGCACCGGCGCCTACTGCCGCGCCCTGTCGAGCCAGTACAACCACGTGCCGCGCCCCCCGGTCGTCGCCGTGCGGGACGGCCGGGCGCGCGTCATCGTGCGCCGGGAGACGGTCGACGACATCCTCGCCCTCGACGTCGCCGACTGACGC
>JBDIAM010000511.1:0-2510 GCA_039812445.1 Piscicoccus intestinalis
TGGGCGCACGGGGCCACGCTCGTGCCGGCGCCGCGCTCGCTCGTGCGTTCCGGCATGGACCTGGGGCCGTGGCTCGTGGCCAACCGGGTGACGATCGTCTCGACCGTGCCGACCCTGGTGGCGATGTGGCCCGACGACGCGCTGGCGCAGGTGCGGCTGCTCATCGTCGGCGGCGAGGCCTGCCCGCCCGAGCTCGGCGCCCGCTTCCGCACGCAAGAGCGTGAGGTCTGGAACACCTACGGCCCGACCGAGGCCACCGTCGTCGCGTGCGGCGCGCAGGTCGACGGGTCGCTGCCCGTGCGCATCGGGCTCCCGCTCGACGGGTGGGATCTCGCGGTCGTCGACGAGGCGGGCCACCCCGTCTCCGACGGTGAGGACGGCGAACTCGTCATCGGCGGAGTCGGGCTCGCCCGCTACCTCGACCCCGTCAAGGACGCGCAGAAGTACGCCCCGATGCCGGCCCTGGGTTGGGAGCGCGCCTACCGCAGCGGCGACCTCGTCGCCTTCGACGGTCAGGGCCTGGTGTTCCGGGGCCGCGCCGACGACCAGGTCAAGGTCGGCGGGCGGCGCATCGAGCTCGGCGAACTCGACGCCCGGCTGCTCGACCTGCCCGGGGTGCTGGGCGGCGCCGCCGCGGTGCGCCGGACCGCGACCGGCACGACGATCCTGCTCGGCTACGTCAAGGTCGACGCGACCTACGACCAGGAGACGGCGCGCTCGCGGCTGCGGGCCGACCTGCCCGCGGCGCTCGTGCCCCGCCTCGCCGTCGTCGACGACCTGCCGACCCGCATCTCCGGCAAGATCGACCGCGAGGCCCTGCCGTGGCCGCTGGTCGACGCGAGCGGCGCCGACGACGAGGCCGCCATCGACCTCACCGATCTCACCGACACCCAGGCCTGGCTCGCCGGTGCCTGGCGCGACGTGCTCGGCGCCACCGTGCGCGGCGTCGACGACGATTTCTTCGACCTCGGCGGGTCGAGCCTGTCCGCGGCGCACCTGGTCTCGGTGCTGCGCACCAGGTTCGCCGGGGCCCGGGTCGCCCACGTCTACGACCACCCGACGCTGCGCGCCCTGGCCGCCGAACTCGACGATCAGCAGTCGCAGGCCACCCAGGTGCCCGGAGGCGAGACCGACGTCGACCCCGTGCGCCGCCGCTCCGGTGCACTGCAGTGCCTCGGCCTGCTCCTCGCGCGCGGCCTCGGCGGCCTACGCTGGCTGACCTGGCTCGGGTTGGGGCTGTGGCTCGCCGACGCGACCGTCGGCCTGACCGCCGCCGACCGCGCGCCGGCTCTGGGCGGCGGGTCGCTCTGGCTGTTGCTGGGCTGGGCCCTCCTGCTGTTCCCCCCGGGGCGCATGCTGCTCGCCGCGGCCCTGGCCCGCCTCGTGCTGCTCGGAGTCCGGCCGGGCACCTATCCGCGCGGCGGCGCCGTGCACCTGCGGGTCTGGTTCGCCGAACGCCTCGTCGACGAGATCGGCCCGACCGGGCTCGCCGGCGCCGCCGGAAACCGTTGGTATGCAAGGCTACTCGGCGCCAAAGTCGGCCGGCACGTCGACCTGCACTCGGTGCCGCCGGTCACCGGCTGGCTCACCCTGGGCAACGGCGCCTCGGTGGAGACCGAGGTCGACCTCGCCGGGCACTGGCTCGACGGCGACCGCTTCGTCGTCGGACCGATCGAGGTCGGCCGACGCGCCCGCGTCGGCATGCGCAGCACCCTGCTGCCCGGCGCGGTCATCGGCACCGACGCCGAGGTCGCCCCGCAGGCCGCGATCTTCGGCACGGTGCCCGACTCCGAATACTGGTCCGGCGCGCCCGCCACCCGGTTCGGCCCCGCGCGCGGCCCGTGGGCCGATCGCAAACCCGTCAACAAACCGGTCTGGGTGCTCGCCTACGCAGCCGGCGGCACCCTGCTCGCGCTCCTTCCCGCGCTGAGCATCACCGTGGCGATCCTCGTCCTCGAGGGGCTCGGCCGGCTCCTCGATGTGAGCACCCCCGGCACCGCTGCGAGCGTGCCGGCGGCCGTCGGCGCCGCCCTGGCCTGGTCACCGATCGCCGCGCTGCTGGCGTTCGCGCTGCTCGCGGCGTCCGTGCTCGGCCTCGTGCGGGCCCTGGCCCGCGGCCTGGAGCCCGGCCATTACCCCGTGCAGAGCCGGCGCGCCTGGCAGGCGTGGATGACGATCCGCCTGCTCGACGAGGCCCGCACGTGGCTGTTTCCGCTGTACTCCGGCGCGCTGACCGGCTCCTGGCTGCGGCTGCTCGGCGCGAAGGTCGGCGCCGACGTCGAATCGTCGACGGCCCTGATGATCCCGCACCTGGTGACGATCGGCGACGGCGCGTTCCTCGCCGACGACACCCTCATCGGCGGTTACGAACTCGGCGGCGGCTGGCTGCGCGTCGAGCGCGTCAAGATCGGCAAGCGCGCGTTCATCGGCAACTCCGGCATGGCCGCGCCGGGCCGCAAGGTGCCCAAGGGCGGCCTCGTCGCGGTGCTGTCCGCGGCGCCCCGCCGCGG
>JBDIAM010000512.1:0-2502 GCA_039812445.1 Piscicoccus intestinalis
CCGGTCGGGTTGTTCGGGTTGATGACGACGATCGCGCGGGTGCGGTCGGTCACCTTGGCGCGGATGTCGTCCAGATCCGGCTCCCAGTCGGCCTGTTCGTCGCACATGTAGTGCACCGGCCGCCCCCCGGCGAGGGAGACGGAGGCGGTCCACAGCGGGTAGTCGGGCGCCGGGATGAGCACCTCGTCGCCGTTGTCGAGCAGCGCCTGCATGGAGATCGTGATGAGTTCACTCACGCCGTTGCCGAGCCAGATGTCCTCGACGTCCAGACCCTGCAGTCCCCGCTGCTCGTAGTGCTGCACGACCGCGCGTCGCGCCGAAGTGATGCCCTTGGAGTCGGAGTAGCCCTGCGCCGAGGCCAGCTGCGCCTTGAAATCGACGAGAATCTCGTCGGGCGCCTCGAACCCGAACGGCGCGGGGTTGCCGATGTTGAGCTTGAGGATCCGGTGACCCTCGTCCTCCATCGTCTTGGCCTGCGCCGGTACCGGTCCGCGGATCGCATAGTGGACTTCGGCGAGCTTGTTGGACTGGGTGATCTGGCGCATGGAGACCATCGTCCCACCCCATCGCACACGATTTTTCGCGGCTCGCGCCGCCTGGCTGCGCGCAGCCTGAGAAATCTCCTTGTGTTGTCCGGGCCAGCGTCGATAGGGAGACGCGGCGGGCGGCGGAGGAGGGGCCGCCGCCCGTCGCTTCCACCTGAGACTCTCCCGGCGCGCGTGTGAAGGTGTCACCCGGACCGGTGACGGCAGGCATGAACCGGAGTCCGTTCGGCGGGCGAGCCTGGATTCATGAGCGAATCACTCGATACACGTCCCGTTCCATCGTCGGCCCGCTCCTCCCCGTCGCGAGCCGCCCATCCCGTCGACACCGCGCTCGACGCCCTCGTTTCCTGCGAGGGCCTGCGGCGGCGTTACGGTCGCGGAGCGCGCACCTTCGAGGCTGTCCGGGGCGTCGACCTGCGTGCCGGTGCGGGGGAGCTGTTCGCCCTGCTCGGCACGAACGGTGCCGGCAAGACCTCCACGCTGGAGGTGCTGGAAGGCCTCGCGCCGCCGTCGGCCGGGCGGGTGCGCGTGCTCGGGAAAGACCCGTTCGCGCAGCGCCGCCGGGTGCGCCCGTCGATCGGCATCATGCTTCAGGAGGCCGGCTTCGCCTCCGGCACGACAGTGCGCGACGCCGCTGCCCTGTGGGCCGGCACGATGGCCGCCCCGCGCCCGATCGGCGAGGCGTTGGCGCTCGTCGACCTCGGCCACCGCGAACGCGTCGAGGTGCAGAACCTCTCCGGCGGCGAGCGCCGCCGCCTCGACCTGGCGCTGGCCATCCTCGGCCGCCCCCGGGTGCTCTTCCTCGACGAACCGACCACCGGCCTCGATCCCGAGAGCCGGTCCGCGGCCTGGCGGCTGCTGCGCACGCTGCTCGACGACGGCACCTGCGTCGTGCTGACCACCCACTACCTCGAGGAGGCGGAGCGGCTCGCCGACCGGTTGGCGATCATGCACGCCGGCCGCATCGCCCGCGCCGGCACGCTGCCCCAGATCGTCGCCGGGGAGCCCGCGACCATCGAGTTCGCGCTGCCCGCGGACAGCCCCGCGGACCGGCTCGGGTCGCTGCCGTCGCTCGGTGCGGCGCATCTGGCCCGCGCCGGCGACAGCGTGCGCATCGAGACACACACCCTGCAGGAGACCCTCGGCCGGGTGCTCGCCTGGGCCGGCGGTGTCGAGCTGCCCCGGCTGCAGGCCCGGGCCGCCGGCCTCGAGCAGGTCTTCCTGCGCATCGCCGGCGCCCCGACTCCCAACCCGGCCACCAGCCCGACACCCGAACAGACCAGCGCGAAGGACCTGTCATGACCGCCCCCACCCCTGTCGACCACCACGGCGCGACCCCGACGAGCGAGCCGCCCGCAGCGACACGAGCGACGCGAGAGACGCGGCCCGCGCCCCGCCGACGGCAGGTGATCGCGCTGGCGCGCGCCGAATGGGCCCAGTTGCTGGCCAACAAGGTGGCGCTGCTGAACTGCTTCGCGCTGCCGCTGCTCATGGTGTTCTTCTTCGCCGGGATCGGCGACTCGATCGGCATGTCGTTCGGTGCCCTCGTGCCGATGCTCGTGCTCGGCACCGCGCTGCTCTTCGTCGTGTACTACACGCTTGTCACAAGCTTCGTCGCGCGGCGCGAGTCGCTGCTGCTCAAACGGCTGCGTTCGGGGGAGTGCGACGACTGGGTCATCGTCGCCGGCCTCGCGGGGCCTTTCGTGGTCGTGACGCTGGCGCAGGTCGCGCTCGCGGTGCTCGCGTCGGTCACCCTGCTCGACGTGCCGATCCGCGCGCACCTGCTTCTCGTCGTGCCCGCCGCGGTGCTGTCGGTGCTGGCCTGGGTGGCGCTGGCGGTGGCGAGCACGGGGCTGACCAAGAACGTGGAGCACGCGCAGATCACGACGATGCCGGCGATCCTCGTGCCGCTGCTGCTGTCGGGCCTGTCGATCCCGCTGGCGATCATGCCGGAGCC